>CAILLX010000084.1 GCA_903835185.1 uncultured bacterium
CTACAGACTAAAATTAAATCCATGCGTGCCACCACTGGTACCATCAAAGCAGCAGCGTGATATACTACCGACATGAAATCCGAAAGGCACTCCCCATGACCGGATCAACTAATTTCAACTACAACTGAGACATCCTCCACTGCATAGTCTTCATGGCTAACACAAAAGCTTCAAGAAGAGCCGTTGAATCTATGGCCGTCATTGGCAAGTGACAGTTATTTGCTATATGCCCCAATGGCTCTCTGCCATTGAAACAAGGTGTCCATCCAGGCCGAAAGCCAATCGATGAGTAGTAATCGCGGAACTTGAATCCATCACCGTAAACCAGGTTGGACAAACGCACCCAGACGGCTGGAATGCCATAGGAGTGAGCAAAAATGATCCCGTGCAATGATGAACTGATGATTCTCCGACAGTCCACAAGTTGTGCAATATACTCCTCTATCGGCAGCAACGGGTTGATTATCTTTGCGCCATCTGCCCTGGCGCGAGTCACGAAGTTGCTGTTGACGTCAACATAGTGGGGAATGACACCAAGCTCAGTTGTTGGAGTCGCCTGCCGTGGCCGCAAGTGAGCCATCAGAACGGCTGGATCGCCGATTACTTCCGGACAGTTGACGCCCTGGGCGTGCAACTCATCTCTAGTGAGTAGCCCTCGCACAGCATAAATAGCACGTGGTGGTGTTACTGGCAAGGCTTCGCGGATAAGACCTGCACCCCATATTATTGAGTCGGCATCGGACCAATGTAGGATTGATCCGATTGCGATCAGATTGGGAACGCCACAAGGCTCTTCGCCCACAACATTTACTTGTGTATTCCCTAATTCTGACACTATTATGGCGCTTGCCACGTCGCCCGCGTTGGGTTGGTCAGTGAATTGCTTGAGTCTAATTTTCATGGAGCCGTTGACCATTCCCAATAATGTGTTTTTTGCGGATTGGATCGATCGAATTCGCGCGATTCGGGACTATTTAGCCTATGGAGCAGATTACAGGAGGGGAAGTCATAAGCCTCTGGCGGATATCCAATTCTATCTCCATGCCAGCCATAGATGACTTCTACTGTACTGAAACGGCGAGAGACGTATTTCTTCAAGGCATGCTTGCGATTTCGAACAATGTAATGTCTCAAGGCAAAACTCTCATTGGAAAGATGGATATCGCCCTTCAGCATGTGTCCCCCTGCGCCATCATCTGTCATTGGTAAGAGTGTTGTCAGTCCGCAGCCGTGCTTTCGAGCCCGCATCAGATCTGGTGTACGACGCTGATGGAAATAATACCAATTCAGAGACGGTAGACCAGAATTGGTTGCTTGGTATTCTTCCTCAATCGGAAGAAAAACAAATTCATCAAAGGCAATTACATTGCAACCATCATGATGTACTCGCTCAATAGCTTGACTGAGTGTTTCATTGGGATGATAAGAATGCATAATCTCATCGACATCATGATGGATTACCCAATCGGCTCCCAAAGTCGCAATTATCTCCTCCTTCTTTTCTAATTGACGTTGAAGTTCGAAGGCACCTTCAAAAGGAAGCTTAGAATAACTGACCAATCCCTTGCGGAAACGCGGCTGTTCGAGCAAAGCCCGACTATCCTCTGTCAAACCATTGTCGATAATTGCATAACTGACATTGTTGCCTATCAGGTAGTTGAGACAGTTGTCCAGATATTCCTGATCATCCCGGATACAGATTACAGCTACAATGTCCATCTTTCTTGCCTCAACGCCTTTCTAAACACTGATCTGTGCCCGGCTGATGCAGCCAACGACCTCAGACATGAGTCGAGTGACCGCTGACAACCACCAATCCACCGAGCATTTGCCCTGCAAGCCACACAGAATGTAGTCTCCGACTATACATTTGTTGTCCTTGGGACACTGTTGGGACATTACAACTACGCAGAGAAGAAATTTGCCAGCAAAATATCAAGCTACCTGAAACATCTGTTGCCACTTATTGCGGGCAAATTTCTTGAGATTGTCCCAAAAGCCTTCTTAGCTCAGGAAAGCCTCAACAGGCGCCCAATATAAAGATTACCCCCAGGGGAATTCGAATCCCCGTTACCTCCGTGAAAGGGAGGTGTCCTAGGCCTCTAGACGATGGGGGCACACAACCTACCTGGTGTCCAGAACCAGTGGAAAGTCATACTAACAAGCAGCGCCAATCAAGTCAACTTGAATAACCGCTCTGCAAACAAAGAAGTTGCAATTAACAAACAACTGGGGCAGCAAGCCGCCTCATGGCAACCCATGGTATAAGATCTTTACTTCTCTGGCAAAGAAGCTTTATGCCTCATCACTATCGAACATTTAGCAGCTATCTTCACGAATACTTCGGTGTTCGCATTTATCGCGTTCCACTTGATGCCGGCATGACCTGCCCTAATCGGGACGGCACCCGAGCTTGGGGTGGGTGCACTTTTTGCGATGGCAGCGGTGCGGCATCTCCTGAAATCAACACTGCCGACTCAGTACATGAACAGCTAGAAAGCGGCATTCAGCGGGTAAGGGCGCGCTTCAGAGCTAAGAAGTTTCTTGCTTATTTTCAGTCTTATTCCAATACTTACGCTTCAGAAGCTGTACTTCACCAACTTTACAATGCAGCTATAGAGCACCCGGACGTTGGCGGGCTCATAATAAGCACCCGCCCTGACTGCCTTCCGGACAATGTGCTTGATCTGCTGGCAGATTTGAGCCGCCGCACCTTCTTGTATCTGGAAATAGGGCTACAGTCAGCTTGCAACAGAACCCTCGAGCGCATCAACCGCCAGCACAGCTCTGATGACTTTTTTGATGCAGTCAAACGTGCCCGTGCTCGCAACTTGAACGTGGCAGCACATGTCATCTTCGGGCTGCCCGGCGAAGACAGATCTCAGATGCTTGATACTGTGCGCCAGGTAGCCAACTGCCAGGTCAATGCAATTAAGATTCACCAGTTGTGCATATACAAAGGCACAGCAATGGAAGCAGACTACCAGCAAGGGCAGGTGTCAATGCTTACTGCTAGTGAATATGTGGAGCTCATCGTGGACACTCTCGAAATCCTGCCGCCTGAAATGATCATAATGCGGCTGGTGGCTGAAGGCAGAAAAGGAGAGGTCATTGCTCCCCAGTGGTGTTTTGACAAAAGAGAAATTGTCTCCAGGATTAACTCGGAGCTACTCCGCCGTGGAAGCAGGCAAGGGTGTAAAGCCTAATTTATTAGCGCACCACAAGCCCAGTTTTTTCACGTGCCATCACAGCAGCACCGATGACACCGGCATAGTCGCCAAGTTCCGCTTTGACAATCTCAATTTTTTTGGCAGGCACTCTCAGCGCCCGCTGTTTAGCATGCTTAACTGCCTCAGTAAAGAAGTAATCACAACCTTCCACCAGCCCACCTCCCAAAATAATACGCTGTGGATTGTAAAAATTGATCACTGATGCCAGACCCATACCGAGAAACTGAGCTGCCTGCGACAGAGCAGTAGTTACGACCTCATCGCCCACTTCAACTGCATCTGACAACGCTTTCGATCTAAGGATACCTTTCTGCATGTCAATCTTGTCGCGAATAACTGAATCCGAGCCTCGAGTCAGTTCGCCAACAATTTGTTTAGCAATTGCTGTCCTTGAGGCATAAGCCTCCAGACAGCCAAGCAAGCCGCACCCGCACAGGCGCCCGAACGGATCGAGAACAATATGACCAATCTCGCCGGCACTACCTGTTGCACCACGGTACAGCTGTCCGTTCTGGACAATACCTGAGCCTACGCCTGTACCCACAAAAACACATACAAAGTTGCTGCAATGTCTGCCAGCACCAAAATGCATCTCTCCTATGGTGGCAACTTCAACATCATTGCCAAGCGCGCAAGGAATCTGATAATAATCACTCAGCGGCTGTGCCAGGGGCAGATCGCTCACGCCAATATTAGCGGCATAAATCAAGATGCCTTTCTCTCTATTAACCTGCCCAGCTGCTCCTATGCCAATGCTGCCAATCTGGCTTGCCGCCACACCAGCTTCCTCCAGTGACTCATCTATGACTGAGATTATGCGAGTTATGAGATCTGCATGATTATCAACGTGTCCGGTCTTCTTCTTGCCCACTCCAAGCAGGCGACCGTTGTCTAAATTGAGAACACCAGAAAGAATCTTAGTTCCACCAAAATCTAAGCCGATAGCATACTTACCTGACATAGCTCCCCCGCTTAAGTTCTTCGTAATCTTACCGCGACCAGGCAGAGTTTGTGCGGATGTGCACCACCGGCAACATTATCCAAGCCAGACGCACCCTTGACAGCACCCGAGCCCTTACAGAGTCAATGCAGAACATTTTATGGCATATTGACTGGAGCACCAGAGGAAGAGGGATTGCCAGATTGACTAAAGTTGTCAGGCACACTCTTTGCGACAGGCGCCTCCTGTGGAATTGCGATAACAGCAAGCGAACTGGCCACGCGTCTTTGATAAGAGTGAGCGTTCCGTGTGACAGTCACACCATTGACCACCATTGTTGTAGAGCCGCCACCATCGAGATTCATCGCATCAACTGCACCAAGTTTGCGGAGAAACTTAGCAAAGTCCCACAAAGTGTGGGAACCTTCAATGGTCACAAGCAATAGATGGTTGTATGCTGTAACACCACAGGCGGTGCGCGCTTGAATTTGCCTTCCGGTCCACGCCTTCTTAAAGTTCTCAGCCTTGAGATCAACATAAAGCTCGCCGTTCTTAATCAGCATTGGTCCGCCGCTTACAGCCTGCACCACATCTGCCCACTCGCGAGGGGTGGTGTTCCACGAAAGTTTAACTAGATCTCCGCAACGCAGCTTTGATATCCGCCCACTGCGGCTATCGCTCAGCACAAACCCACCAGGCGGGATCTTGATTGCAGTTGTCTTATTATCCACCACCTGCCCGCCTGCATTAACTGCCACCAGACAACCAACATAAGGCAACCGCACCTGCTCTCCCCAGCGCCTGGTGTAAAGAATCAAACGGCTGCCATGCCGCCTCGGCTGATTCATATTGTTGACCCAGAGCGATGGTGCCGCCGGATTGGAGGTGGACAAAACACCATTAAGATTCACACAGTCCATCCGGACAAAGCCACAGCCTGTAATCCCAAGCGACACACGATCATAAAGCGGTCCGGCTACCCATTCTTTGTCGATAATCAAAGTTCCCAACGGGGTGCCATCCTGCTTGAAGTAATTGGCATTGACTGCAGCTATTGCCTTAAATCGCTTGACATCGCTTTTCACATCAGCCAGATGAGAAAAATTGTCACCGGCCAGCACCGGACGCACACACACTGGAGCTCGGCTCAGATTGACGTCAATTACATTAATACTGAGCTTGCCGCGGTATGACTTATAAATCACGCCAGAGGCAATCTTTTTGGAAACAAGCTTGCCAATAAAATCTTGAGGCGGGGGCAGCAGCTGAACAGCCGCGCGCTTAACTGACCGATCAGTCGACTTTCTAGCAACCTTACAGGCATGTCTGGGAGCATTTGTCTTGCGGGCAGACCTTCCCACCGCGCGCTTGGCAAGCGCGCGGTGCGGATGAGCAAACCCTATGTGCAGATGCGGTCCTGCCACCGGAATCCTGGGCATCATCCCCAGAGAAAACACAGCTGACTGGCAGCCCAGCACAAGCACAAGCAGGCAGGCCAACGCGCTGCGTACAAAAAATCCTCCATCCCCAGGAGATTCCTTAAACATCCAGCTCCCTTGCCAGTGCACCTTGAGGTAATCATTATCAATTATTAGCTCATTCTCAGAAATTCATCAAGTACATCGAAAGATTAAAATGTGTGGGTGGCGTGCTGACAACAGATCAGCGGAGGCAGATATATGACCAGGGTTGTATTAGGCATGATTGGGCTTGGCACTGTCGGCGTAGGCGTCGTCAACCTGCTCTCCCAGGAGCATCACCTCTCACTGAAGAGGATTGCCGTCAAGAATATAGGCAAGCCTAGACCTGTCAAGCCTCCTTGCTTGCTCACAGCTGACCCTTACGAAGTAATTGACGATCCTGAAATTGAGGTCTTAATCGAGGTCATGGGCGGGGAGACTCCGGCGCTCGAATATATCAGGCGCGCCTTGAGCAAGCGCAAGCATATAGTCACAGCCAACAAAGAGGTGCTGGCCAAACACGGTCCTGAGCTATTCAAACTGGCACGAGACAACGGAGTGACCATCTTTTTTGAAGCTGCTGTTGCCGGCGGGGTACCGCTTATATCGACAATTCATAAAGGTCTGGAGGCCAACCGGATTTCAGCAGTTACAGGCATATTGAACGGCACAACTAACTTTATCCTCTCCCGCATGGAAGAGGTCGGTGAGAGCTTTGCTGCAGCTCTGGGGGAAGCCCAAACTCGCGGCTTTGCCGAAGCCGATCCTAGCGCTGACGTGGACGGTTATGACGTAGCTTACAAGTTATCTATTCTCTCTGCTCTTGCCTATGGTCGCTTTGTGCGCCCGGACTCAATTTACAGAGAAGGCATACGCAACATAGCCGCAGACGATATTGCTGCAGCACAAGAGTTTGGTTACCGGGTTAAGCTTGTGGGGTCTACCTGTCAGTTCAGTCCAGACAAGCTGTCTGTGCGGGTGCAGCCTATGCTTGTGCCGCTTACTCACCCGCTGGCAGCAGTGTCAGGCTCAAACAACGGCATATTGGTAGCCGGTCATGCCGTCGGCGAGATCACTCTCGTCGGACCGGGAGCAGGACAGATGCCTACAGCATCAGCTATAGTTGGTGACACTATAAACCTGGCTTCTGCGCTCATGCTCCCTGATTTTGCCAGCTATTTTCACCCGGCAGTGGAGTCAGAATGGGCCACTACAGCTGATGCGGGAGAGTTTGTCTGTCCGTATTATTTGCGTATGGCAGTGGCAGACTTCCCCGGCGTAATTGGCAGGATAGGGACAATCTTTGGCACCCACAATGTGAGCATGCAGAGCATAGTTCAGCGCGGCGTCAAAGAGAAAGGAGCCCGGATCACAATAGTCACTCAGGATGTTGCTACCTCTAATATGAATGCAGCTCTAGACGAGCTAAGGAGCTGCAACTTCCTGCTCGAAATAGCTAGCGTCATAAGCATCTTCAAACCGGAGTTTAGTAATGTACACTGACCTGCCGCTCATTAAGCGCTACCAGGAGTTTCTTCCTGTCACTGAGAAGACGCCGCTAGTCACGTTAGGTGAAGGCAACACACCGCTAGTGCAGGCAGCAAACCTGCCTAAGCATATAGGACAAAGCAAGTTAAAGCTTTACTTCAAGCTGGAAGGGCTCAATCCTACCGGCAGTTTCAAAGATCGCGGCATGACACTGGCCATCTCCAAAGCGCTCGAGGCAGGCAGCCGGGCAGTTATTTGCGCCTCCACCGGTAATACCAGCGCCTCAGCTGCAGCGTTTGCCATCAAAGCAGGGCTGTGCTGTTATGTTCTTCTGCCTTCCGGGGCAGTAGCTCTGGGCAAGTTGGCCCAGGCAATCCTATATGGCGCCAGAGTAATTGCACTGGACGGCAATTTCGATCAAGCTCTTGATATGGTCAGGCAGCTGGCAGCAGATTGCCCTCTCACTGTCGTCAATTCAATCAACCCGTTCCGGCTGGAAGGCCAAAAGACAGCAGCTTTCGAAATAGTAGACCAGTTAGGAGCAGCTCCAACACATCTTTTTATTCCAGTTGGTAATGCAGGCAATATCAGCGCTTACTGGCGCGGGTTTAAGGCTTACAAGCGCTCGGGAAGAGCAGCAAGCACTCCTGCCCTGTTAGGTTTTGAAGCAGAAGGATCAGCAGCAATAGTGCGAGGCTACCCTATTGCTGCACCAGAAACTATCGCCACAGCAATCAGGATCGGCAACCCGGCAAGCTGGCAGGAAGCTGCCCAGGCAGCCTCCGAATCAGGCGGGAAAATTGATTCAGTCACTGATGCTGAAATACTGGATGCTTATATCCTTCTAGCCAGGAATGAAGGAATTTTTTGCGAACCATCAAGCGCCGCCAGCGTCGCCGGTCTGATTAAGCACTGCAAGCTGGGCACTATCGCGCCTGACGCAACTGTTGTCTGCGTCTTAACCGGTCACGGGCTGAAAGATCCCAACACAGCAATGAATCTGGTCAAGGCAGACCTTACTCCAGTACCGGCAGAACTAACCAGGCTCAAAGAGGTGATGAAGCTGTGAAACGTGTCAGCGTACGCATCCCTGCCAGCACAGCCAATCTCGGACCTGGCTTTGACGCCCTCGGGTTGGCGCTTGAGCTTTATACCACCTTGACCTTCCTGCTGCTGGATGAGGATGACACCCAGATACCACTTGTGACTCTGGAAGGAGAGCTTAAGAAACAGCTCCCTGCCGACAAAACCAATCTGGTCTGGCAACTGCTGAGTTTGCTCTGGTGCGACAAACCGGAACTGCTCAGCCGGGTGCGCATCAATATCGCATCGGAGATTCCGCTCGGGCGTGGCTTGGGCTCAAGCGCCGCCACCACTCTTGGTACCGTCTGGGCTGCAGCTGCTCTTGACGGCGGCACAATTGACAATGATGCAGTTCTCACGAAATCAGCTGCCTTTGAGGGACATCCGGACAATGTTGCTGCCAGCCTCTATGGAGGGCTGGTGGTCTGCAGCCGCTCCTGCACCGGCAACCAGATTGTGACAACAAAACTTACCTGGCCTGATGAATGGTGCACCCTAATAGTTGTCCCTCCTTACCAGCTAGCTACAAAAGAGGCAAGAGCAGTGCTACCTGGCTCGGTGCCTCTTGCCGATGCAGTTTCAAATATTCAAAATGTCGCCCAATTAATCTCAGCAGTTCACACCAGAGATGAAACGGCACTGGTCAACGCTCTGCATGACCGCATTCACGAGCCTTATCGTCTGCGCCTTGTGCCTGAGCTTGCCGAGCTGCGAGCAGCACTGGCAAACCTGCCGGTGCTCGGCTGCGTTCTCTCTGGAGCCGGTTCGGCAGTACTCGTTGTCGTGCAGCGCCGACACAAAGAGCAGATTGTCCAGGTGTTGCACAGCTGGATGGCAGCCAGGAAGCCGACTTCACAGCTTTTCGATCTTGCAGTTGCGCGCAGAGGAATAGAGTTGATCTAATGGAAATGACAAGTTTAAGCAATGTCAGCGTCCTGAAATTTGGTGGCACTTCTGTCAAGAATCTGGCCCGCATTGCCCACGTCTGCCAGATTATTGATACAGCCAGGAAAGCTGGTCCTGTCCTCGTCGTAGTCTCGGCCATGGGCGACACTACAGATTATCTGATTAAACTGGCCACCCAGGTCTCACATACGCCCGACCAACGCGAACTTGATCTGCTGTTATCCACAGGAGAGCAGATTTCAATTACGCTCGTCACAATGATGTTGAAGTCCATGGGTATTAAGGCGCGGTCATACACTGCTTATCAGGTCGGCATCTTCACTGAAAGCGTGCACAGCAAAGCAAGAATTGTAGATATTAATACCGACTCACTTCACAAAGCTTTTGCAGAGAATGAGGTTGCAGTGGTAGCAGGATTTCAGGGAGTGACAACAGAAGGAGATATCACCACATTGGGTCGCGGCGGCTCAGACACTACTGCCGTAGCACTCTCAGCAGCTATCGGTGCCAGGTATTGCGACATCTACACTGACGTCGACGGCATCTTCACTGCAGATCCCAATGTTGTAGCCGGGGCGCGCCGCCTGACCGAGGTCTCTTACGATGAAGTTGTGGAGATGGCCCGTCTCGGTGCTCAGGTCATCCACCCACGCGCTGTCGAACTGGCAAGGCAATACAAGGTAACTCTGCGTGTTCGCAACACTTTTAAGCCTGACGATCCGGGCACTACAATTGACGGAGGGAAGAATATGGAGATTTATCGCAGTGTAAGTGGTGTAGCCATCGACAAGGATCAGTCCGTTGTCGCCATAATGGATGTCCCAGACCGACCTGGCATAGCCGGCGCAATAATGCGAGCGCTTGCCGAAAAAAACATCGTCATTGACATGATTATGCAGTCATATCAACCAAAGCTAGGGCTCAACAATATTACTTTCACAGTGTCTCAAGCTGATCTCGATCAAACAATTTCGCTCCTTACTGCTCAGAAAGAGGAGCTGGGAGCAAGCATTGTCGAAGCCGACCCAGACATTGCCAAAGTAAGCTTAATTGGTGCCGGCATGGCTCACCAGCCTGGCATTGCTGCTCGACTTTTCACCATCCTGGGAGATGCATCTATTAACATCAAGATGATTGCAACAAGCGAGATGAACCTCACCTGCGTCATAAGCAAAGTCGATGCCGAAAAAGCTGTCAGGATTATTCATGAAGCTTTTGAACTGGATAAGGTGTAAGCGTAAGCGGAGATTGTCAAAGTCGCCAAGATGCCGGCTCCGGAGGCTTGTCGCTTCAGTAAGATCGCTTCCTCACCATTGCCATCCAGTCATTGTAAATTGTCAAAGCTTCTGCCTTCATCAACGGATCGACTCCTGATCCGCCTTGAACAGCAGCGACTTTAGCATTAAGTAGCTCCAGAGCTTTGTCATACTGCCGGGTAAACCTGTACAGACCTATCAAGGTGTTTAGGTTCTCCATACTGTCCAGCCATATGGAAAGTACCGGCTCGGCAGTATGCCAATCACTTTCAGTAGTATCATCAACCGGTGGTTGTTTCAATTGCCACTGCAAAGCTGCTTCGTATATACGATCGGCTCGCTCAGCAGCCTCTATAGCTCTTCTGCGATCGCAGTGCATGTCATAGCAGGAGGAGAGCATGTAGAGAGTCTTAGCCAGGCGAAGATCGCGACTCCCGAACTTCTCAGCAACACCTTCCGCCTTCCTGTACAAGCTAATAGCCTGTGAGTATCGCAGGTGATCTTTAGCAAGTTGCCCGCTTGCCATCCATGCCTGCCACTGCTCCACAAGCAGCTCGCCTCCGCCGGCCGGGGTCCAGCTGGCAAAGCACAACAAAAACGCAAGTAAGGCAATCTTCTTCTTCATGGTTTGATGGCAACAGTTCTCCTTAAGATCATTCGGTCGGGACAAGCGCTTGCATACTGCGCGAAAGCAAGAAATTCTTGAGGGAGACCCTCAAATCCACTCCACGGAGTCTATCGACTTTTGTAAAACCTGAATTCTTCTCAGCAACTGAAATTGTGCGTGTAAGCTGCAACGGCTGCCCATTCTCATCAAAGGACTTAAACGAATCTTCAACCCGAACATGAGTATCATCAATCGGTTTGCGCTCACTTATCCCCTCAAACTGCACAACCTTACTGATTATGTGCGAAGGCTGGCTCACAGACACAGCCGTATACAAAGCCTTGAACACCATACATCTTGGTGACAAGAACACCTGCTCTACCCGAGAATAATTTTGATATACATACCCGCCCACAGTCATAATTGTGTTTGTATAAGGGCAACCCAGATATGTCCAGACGTGACCGGCAGCATCTTTTTGCTGCCCGAACTCATCGTGAGCCAGCCCCAACGAGTATGTGTCGTCCTGTTCTATGCGATGCCAGCGAAAATCGTAAGTAAAAATCTGCCTGTGAAAAACTGTAGAAAACCTGCCAACCAACCAGGGCGGCACCCACATCCACAGATCATCAGGACGTCCGGCAGATAAAGCAGTGTCATCAAACCGCGCACCCGGTCGCAATAATGTATTTACAGGAGGCAGAAATTCAGCATGCTTGACTTCGCCCTGCAAAGGCATGCCAGGACGATAAAACATCTCCTGAACCTCGCGCGGTATATCAAAACGCGCCTCCTGTTTAATCAGCTTAGGCCATGCGCGACCAGGCAAAGATGGCTGGTTGCCCTCACCGTGAGACACCAGGCTGCCCGAGAGAATTAAACTGCCAACAACTGCCGCTAACAGACAGCGCTCAATCTTCACTCTAGCCTCAATCGCCTACCGCCGATATTACTTCAGTATATCGAGGTGTAAGTGATTTATGACAACTTTCCGGATACAGCTCATAAAGCAAATGCAAAAAAAACGCCAGTTGCCATTACTCACGAGCTTCACAACTTCTGCCCGGCAGCTGGAACTTGTGACAACTCAAGAAGAGTCCATGAAGCAATCTGTTCTTCACGTGCACCAAAGATCATATAGAGAGTAGTTAAGAGTCCACCACTAACAAGCCCGACAAGAAACACTCCAGCACCGCTGCCAAGCATCAAAGCAGCTCGCGCACCAATAAGAACACCGCCAGCAACACCGGCAAAGCACCGGCAAAGCAAACCTCTTCCGCGGGCAAATCGCAGCGCCCAAAACGCTCCACCGATGAGTCCCAGTCCCGAACCAAATCTGGTTGCTCCAGGAAATGCTAAGTTATAACAGTTGATCAGATCCTCAATCGCACCGAGAAAACTGCCGGCAGTATGGGCACGAAACGGCAGTGCAGCTACCTGGAGATGATCGAAATAGGGGCATAGGCTGATAGAGCTGCCGAAATTGCGCAGATAATCAATTACGCCCCAGTAAGCACCGCCCACCACACCAAAGACACATGCTACAAATACGACCATACCTGGCACTAATAGAGTCTCTACAATCTCTTTGCTCAATTTCATCTATCTTGCCTCTTTATTGAAGCAGACAGCTTGCACAGCCGAAGCAAGGCTACAGCATCGGAGCAAGAAGGGTCCAGTCGCAACGCTTTTCCAGCCAAGAGATAGGACTGTTCGTATTCTTTGAGCTGCCAGTAGATCCTGGCAGCAGCAACGAGAGCGCTGGCGTTGGCAGCAGACTCGCGCTCGACCACTGCAAGCAAAGAGTGAACCTGGCGGTAGTCGCCCAGTTTGAGATACAGAGCAGCTTGAGTTAAGTAAACAGCGCTGTTGTGCGGCGCCAGGCAAGCACATTGTGCAAGCAGCACACGTGCAGCCTGAAGGTCTCCTCTGTATATATACAGACAAGACAGTCCAACTTTGGACTCCACCAGATCAGGCTTCATCTGTAAGGCGCGACGCCAGTGCTGCTCGGCTGGACCTAGATCTCCTTGCCTCAATTCAGAGCGTGCGAGCTGATCCCATGCTTGAGCAAATGTAGGATCAATCTTAGTTGCGAGCCGGTACTGGCGTGCAGCTGAAGCATAATCCATCTTTGTGAAATACTGAGAACCTGCATTGTAGCAGTAGTTAATTGCTGCCCGTCTCCCCAGGAATGTGACCAAACCGCAGGCTATGATGAGAGAAAGAACTACCCGCATCAAGGAAGCACGCTTGCTGGTGGCACGCAAAACAGCTGCAGCATCGGGAGAGAATACGCAGCAATCAAGCGAGTGAGGCACAAATCCAAAACTCATCTTACAAATGTGCGCAAACAAAGAGCGGAATTCATCCTCGGCAAAATGAAACGACGGTATCGACTGCGGCATCAGCCTGGACGCAGCCATCATTCTTTGCCAATTTCCGAGTGACTGGGCAGGGTTAGCTACTTTCTCTTCATATAGAGTCAGGCGTCGCGCCACTGAAGTCAAGCCAAAAGCAAAAGAAAACAACGGCTGCTTCTCCACAACAGCAGCGCTGACATCACTCCAGGCAATGAGCTTACCAAAGCGCCACAACTTGATTCCTCGCTCGTATAGAATAATGCCACCACAGGCGAAGCGGGCTAAATGCAGTAAGGCAAGACAGCTCAACGACCAGAGAGTAAAGGCAGAGAGCCACAATCCGAGCAACCGCACTGTCCAGTGCAGCAGATCTGGAACTGTCGGAATGATCCCCACTGCATCAGGCAGACAGATTAAAGTCGAGACAGTGCAAGCGCTGCCCAGTGCCAACCCGACCATAGATCTGTCGTTAGAATTGAGCTGGTAGCGCAAGCAGCGAGGCTCGCCGTTCGAAGAAGACAACTCTAGCCCTTTCCAGGTACTGCCGTTTCAGTCATATAGCGCTCGCGGTAAGCTTCCACTGCCGCTTCACGCCCTTCCGGAGCCATGAGCGGAAAGCCCATCTCGATGCGTTGTTCAAGATAACCGCGTGCCACCCGCTCAGAAAGACGTCTGATGCGCAAGATATTAGCCATGCGCTCATCGCGCCCGATGGCACCGCGAGCATCGAGCAGGTTGAAAGTGTGCGAACATTTGAGCACATGTTCATAAGCCGGCATAATAAGCTTCTTGTCGAGAAGCCGCCGTGCTTCTTTCTCATGCAAAGCAAATAAAGAGAACATCAACTCAGGATCGCACTCTTCAAAATTGTATTTTGAATGCTCAACTTCATTGTTGTGATAAAGCTCACCATAGGTCACTTTATCATTCCACTTCAGATCATAAACTGAGTCGACGTCTTGAAGATACATCGAAATGCGTTCAAGTCCGTATGTAATTTCAGATGCGACAGGTCTTACCTCCAGACCGCCAGCTTGCTGGAAATAGGTAAACTGTGTAATCTCCAGCCCATCAAGCCAGACTTCCCAACCTACACCCCAGGCACCAAGCGTTGGCGACTCCCAGTTGTCCTCGACAAAGCGGATGTCGTGATCGAGAGGATTAATGCCAAGAGCTTTTAAGCTGGAGAGGTAAACATCTTGAACATCGTCCGGAGACGGCTTAAGAATAACCTGGTACTGGAAGTAATGCTGCAGGCGGTTAGGATTTTCTCCATAACGTCCGTCAGTAGGACGGCGGCATGGATCGGCACAAGCCATCTTCCATGGCTCGGGACCCAAGACTCTCAGGAAGGTGCCTGGACTCATAGTCGATGCACCTTTCTCCATATCAAACGCCTGCAGAACAATGCACCCCTGGCGATCCCAAAACTCGTTGAGCGTTTGAATTACTTGTTGAAATGTCAATGCCATGTCAAATTCCCCTCAGGGCAGTTAAGGATAACACACCCGCCAGCCATTCCACCTGTTGCCGCCTGTCCGGCTTTACTTATCTAGACCTACCTGGGGCGCCACTTGCAGCCCTCGCTTACAGCCACGCTTGCAGGCGCGCGAAGGACGCTGGCAGTCCTGAGTCTTGCTAGCCCCAATACTGTTCGGTTAGCCCGGGAGCGCCGGCATCTTGCCGGCTTTTCGGTCGCTGGTGGCGTAGGAGCGGGCGGGACCACTTAGTGCGTAGGGGCGCGTCGAGACGAGCCCACTGGGCGCGGAACCGCCACCAGGGCGCAGTTGCCGGATCTCGAACGGTTACGAAAAAAGAGATGCTGCTGTAAAAGAGGCAGCCGAGCTTAGTGGGCAAACACAAGTGTTGAAAGAGCAGAACAAGGAGCTTATAGCCAGGTTGCCCGAGCTCAAAGAAGGGAACTGACAGTAAAGAAAACGACCGTTTTCCTTACTGTGCGCGCCTCACCAGATGCGGTGCTTTCATTCTCAATTAATTCGCTCCAGTCTCAAATAATGTGCATCCGTCTCAATCAACTTGCATCTGGCACCACTTATATTCTCAATTAATTTGCACCAGAATGTGCCGATGATCTCAATGTGCTACAGCTATAGATGGGTCTAAACGGGTAGGGCCAACAACAGTACAATCAGTGTCTATGTTGTTAAGGACAATGTAGTCTGCGGCATCAGGATTCTCGCAAACGTGAGGCAGACCACACGTTTATGGCAACGTCTTCCTCCAGACTATGTGCCGGACAGCTCTTTCATGACCTGTCCATACCGTTTGCCGACACTGGCACAGACAATGTCGCACAACGCATAGATGCTGCTGTCACAAATACTATAGTAGCTAAATTGCTGCTGCTTGCGCCTGGCAATAATCCCTTGCTCGGACAGCAGCGAAAGATGTTTACTGACATTAGCCTGGCTCATGCCTGTTGCTTCACAAAGGTCCTGCACGGACCGTTCGCCCTTAAAGAGGCACTGCAACAACTGCAGTCTTGAAGCATCACCCAGGGACCGAAAGCGTGTGGCGATTACTTCAAGTGAAGTTCTGGAAAGATTCTTGATTTCTGGCTTCATAGGCGGTGCTCGATTAATGCCACACTATATTAAGGTACAGCTTCATCGCCATTTCGACAATAGCGCATCAGAGAACTTGCTTATATAACCAACTAGTGATACACTCAAAACAGCTACTAAAGGAGAACAGTACAATGCCAGAAAACACCGAATCAACCACCTGTCCTTTCTTAACTGCAGGCGAACTGTCCGCCGTTACAGTAGGTGACAAGACAATGCTGCTTGATGTTCGCAGTCCCATTGAGTTTGAAGCTGAAAGCATACCAGGTTCAGTAAATCTGCTGTTTGGCGTCAAGTACTTTTGGAACCAGCGACAGTTAAAATTAGTTCTTGCCAACCCGGTGATTTCACCTTGTTGCCTCACGTAATTTCTTACCATGACATCGTCTGAGCAGCATCAAGTCCTTTTGTCGTGTGTCA
>CAILLX010000085.1 GCA_903835185.1 uncultured bacterium
CTACAGACTAAAATTAAATCCATGCGTGCCACCACTGGTACCATCAAAGCAGCAGCGTGATATACTACCGACATGAAATCCGAAAGGCACTCCCCATGACCGGATCAACTAATTTCAACTACAACTGAGACATCCTCCACTCGGTTGTCCAATCAATGATTAAACAACCTCAGTCCATGGCAGTTACTGCAATGCTTCTGCTCAGCCATGACAACACGCCACCACTTTATCTCTTGCCGAAGGACGCACTGACGGTGATCAGCCGCACTGATGCTAATGCAACGGTGCGAGTCAACGAGAAGTACTTCACCGGAGCCGCTAAAGTCAATGACTACAGTCTCGTCAGCGACAACGGTATGTGGACGTTGGCAGACATCCAAGCTGCTCCCATCCCGAATCCCGGGGATCTAATGGGATTTCTCCATGACGAGTTTACAACCATCTCGCATATTGGCTTTTGGACAACGCATCATAACTTTGATTCTGACTTTCAGTTCAATCCACCCAGGTAACTGCTATGGACATAATCGGACAAATCTTTGGAACGTTACTCCTCTTTCTGATCATCCTGATTGGTTTCGGCATGTTGACTGGTGTAAAGGTGGAGGGATTGATCCGCACCTACCTGAATTTCATCGTCAAGCTTCTAGAGATAGCTGGCGAACTACTTGCCAAGTTGGCAATCCCTGTTATCAAGCAAATAGGCGAGAAGATTGTCTATGTCGCTGCCCACTATCTTGAGGGGCATAAGATACAAACACCTGTCCTGCCCACTAATCCTCAACAGACCCCGACAAATAATCCCGCACCTGCGCCGCAGCCAGCGACACAACCACAACCCGGGCCACAACCCAACAAGCAACCGTCCGCCAATCCTTACGACGACCCACCAAAACCAGAGATTATGGACTGATGGAAACGCCATTTGCCGTCTTGAACCAGAAGCCGCTAGCCGCTCCCATGGACGATATGGAAGAGATTGTGATAGCAACACTCAACGGAATGCAAATCGGCAACTTCACTTATGTAGACACGCCCAAGACCATACAGGCGACTAAACAAGACACAGAAATATGGGGCAATCACCCATTCAAAAGCTCTTACGCAGTTGAGATCATTTGGGTGGAAGATCCTGAACCACCGCCACAATTCGAGCATATCGCCATGGGCAACGAGCACATACAGCCTCTTCTGGTGACGCTTAAAGTAAAGGATCTTCGCTCTGATGGTCAGCAAGATGCGAAAGATCTGGCGACGAGCCTCTGGAACCAACTCAAAGAACGTGCAAAAGAAACTGCGGCGGCAGCCAAGCATAAAAAACGCCCAACTGACCATGGTAGCGCCACCTGGGCGACGCTGCCGGAGCTACAACAGGAAGGCTATATTCAGGGGCTCGCACACGACGATCCAAGTACCAGGCTGCTAATAGGCTCATACAAGAGTCAAACTATATCTGTTCCTAAACGTTTCACAGAGGCCCATGCTATTGTTGCCGGACCTCCAGGGGTCGGGAAGTCACGCACAATCTTTGTGCCGAACTTAATTGAGCGCTTGAACACTTCAGCAATAGTGACTGAGGTAGTTGCCGGCGAGGACATAAAACCAGTTGTATACAGGATGACAGCGGGCTTCCGTGAAGCTAACGGGCACAAAGTTTTCTATCTAAACCCCAGTGACCTGGACAATAGCACCCGCTTCAACCCTATCGATTTCATCGAAGGTATTGACGACGCCATCTATTACGCCAACCTGATCATCACCAACACAACCGAAAAGGCACACATCGGGGACCAGATCTGGAAGCAATCAGAAACGCATCTGCTAACGGCACTGCTTCTCTATGTCTGGGGGCTGGGTGGAGGCAAGAAAGCAGAGGAAGGCGGACTATCAAACCTTGGCCATATTAGAAGCATCCTTCGTTTTGGACCAATTGCGCTCAATAAATTGATCGATAGCAATGGCATACCAGAGGCACGCGATCGCTTTGGCGAATTCATCAGGAATAGCAGTCCTAATTTCAGGCTGGGTGTTTTCTCCGGGCTCATACAAAGATTGAATCCCTGGCTCAATCCGAAGCTCATCAAACTCACGGAAGTATCTGACTTTACGCAAGACGATCTCAGGACCAAACTCTTCACCTTCTACCTGGCTTATCCGGTGCACCGTGATGATTACAGACCACTCATGGCTCTGGCTCTCAACTTCCTGACCAAGCTCGCGCTGAGGAAAAGCTTTGATAAATCGCTTACGCTTTTGCTCGACGAGTTTGCTGCATACGGCTATATCCCGGGAATCGATGTGCTACAGGCAACGATAAGGAACCGGGAGATCGGCATTGTCCTTGGCTTCCAGGATCAGCAACAGCTACAGAAAGTTTACTCACAACATGAAGCTGAGGTTCTGTTTACTAACACGGACACCAAAATCATCTTCGCTACCGGATCTGCCAAAGCCCAGCAACAGATAAGTCAGATGCTTGGACAAGAGACACGCGTAAAGAAACAAGTGTCTAGCTCCGGTCACATAACCAAACAGACTTTCGGTGCGCCACTGTTGTCCCCAGGCGAAGTGGGCACAAGGATCAAAGAAGGAGAAGTGCTTGTCATTCGCAACAAGCGTAATCCGGTCATTGCAAAAACATGTGATCCTGGCAAATACAATGCTTATCAAACAAACTATCCGCCATCTCAGAAACCGAAGAAAGTCATCGATCCAAAAATCTTTGACGACATCGAAGTGGCAGAACAGTTGAAGTTCTCTCAAGACGACGCCAACGCTCAAATCAGCACCTACGAGAAACTCTGGAAGGACAAAGCTGACGCCGAGGATAAGCTAGCCCAGGCCAAACAACAAGGATTGATAGGGCCCAAGCTCAAAGTTTTGGAGGCACAACTTGCCCAAGCAAAGGCTGCCTACGACAAATTCATAGCATTCGAGCCAGAGCCGGCTCCCGAAGAAGAGCCCGAGGAAGTGGAACTCCTACCACAAACCCCTTCCACCTCCGCAGAGACGCCAGATGAAACGACAAGCTCCGACACTCAGCCAACACCGGCTCAGATCAAGGTCGAGCCAAAACCGCTCGGCGATGATCCCTGGAAGGGTTTGTACACAGGGGACCAAACTGATCCTTACAAAGGTTTGTACGCGGAAGACCAGAATGTTTCCTTAGAGGAGCATGACGGCAAGGACCAAGAAGCTTAGCTACTGCGGCGTAACACCAGATGAACCTTCTTTGTTACAAGATCTACCTGTTTCAGATCGATTGAAAAGCCTTGCGCCTCAAGCTTGCTGAGAACGGCATGTTCAGCATATCTCTGGGCTACCAGTCCTACCCAGTCTGTCCCCAGAATCTCCTGGTCGTATTCAGATACAATCGCCTCATAACTGCCTTCAGCCGTCCGCTTAAAGCCAATGTCGTTACTCAGGGAACTGATGTACTGGCGCCTGATTATTATCTCAGCTTGCTCCCCGCGCTGGTCACCTTGATAACCATAAAGATGCTGTGGCGATGTGTGCACCTCTATGCTTGTATAGCCCATACTAGCGAGCGCCTTAATAAGCGCGTCTTTCTCCATAATCTGCGTTTTTATCTTGCTGTAATGACTCATTTCTACACTACCGTTGATTGCTCTTCTTCTTCGCCCATGATGTCGAGCTTCTCGAGATGCACTGCTTTGGAAAGTGCCTGCTTCTTGTCCGGGTACGAAGCAGATATCGCCCTTCCTTCACGCAACCAGGAGCGTAGTCTGCCGACTACTTCTCGCTGCGACTCAGCAAGCGGAATTAGCTTCTCCAAGGACCGCAGGATGTCATCAGTGACCATTGGCCGCTGCCCATCATAGAACGCCTGGTACATAGCGTCGATAATGGCATTCTCAATTTCAGCGCCTACAAAGAACTCAGACTCCTTGGCGAGAATGTCCAAATCATAGGCATGAAGCGGTCGCTTCACCTTCTGTAATTGCACAGCGAAGATCTGCTTGCGCTCTTCCTCGGTAGGCAAGTCCAGGAAGAAGACTTCATCGAAGCGGCCCTTGCGCAGCAACTCGGGCGGCAGCTGAGCAATATTGTTCGCTGTCGCCACAACAAATACCGGCGCCACTTTATCTTGCATCCAGGTCAAGATCGAGCCGAAGACCCGAGCACTGGTCCCCCCATCAAGACCGCCTTGAGCAAAAGCCTTTTCTATTTCATCGATCCATAGTATGCAGGGAGCCACGGTCTCAGCAACGTTCAGTGCACGCCTGGTACGCTCCTCTGATTCACCGACAATGCCGCCAAACAACGCACCGACATCCATCTTCAGGAGCGGCAATCTCCAGATAGCACCAATTGTCTTAGCTGTTAAACTCTTGCCGGTGCCAGGTATGCCTATTAAGGCAACACCTTTCGGCGGCGGCAACTGGAAGCTCCGGGCCTCCTCAGAAAACGCTCCCTGACGTATCTGCAGCCATTCTTTGAGCTGCTCCAAGCCCCCGATATCGTCCATGGTTTCGCTGACCGGGAAAAACTCCAGCGCCTCACTTTGCCTGATCACCTGGCGCTTTTCTTCGGTGATTAGTTTAATATGCGACTCATTGATTCTGGCTTTTGATACAACCGCTGCTTTAGTCAAAACCCGTTTAGCATGCTGGCTTGTCAGTCCCAGGGCTGCCTGTAAGAAGCGCCGTTTCTGCTCTTCGTCCAAGTCGACTTTTATGTCAACTGTGCGGGTTAGATTCTCAAGAATCTCGTTTAGTTCTGCTTCCCGAGGCATCGGTAAATCAATGACACCAACGTCGTCTTTCAACTCATCGGGGATACGCTTGCCAGGATTGGTGATTATGATGCACTTGCCAAGCGGATCAAGCTTCTGGGCAAGGTTGCGCAACTTACGTTTTGTGGCTGGCTGTTCCCAGAACTCATGAAAGTCCTTGAGCACAAACACACCCGCCGCTTTGTATTTGTCGATAACTTGCAAGGCATTAAGCGGATCTGCTTTTTGCGTCACTCCTTCAGCATCGAACACGTGATCCTCTTTGGAGGGATAGATTTGTTTGAACCCATCAGCCAGATCCCACGATGCAAGCAACCGTCCCTTGCCTACCCGTTTATCGTTTGGGTCTTTATCTAATTTGGTCTCGCAGACACGATTGATAATGCTTATTGCGCGCCCTTCCTCAGAAGTCATCATCACTACAACGTTGTAGTTGGCTCTGATCATCTTTTCAATTTCAAGATCAATATCTTTGCTCATGCCTACCTCAAAGAAACCGGGTCAATACCCGTAACCGACACGTCGCCACTTGCGGAAATGATCACTTCTGAAACTGGTACAGTGGCAAGATCAGCCTGGCTGTATCGGTTGGAGAAGAAGTGCAATGTCTTGTTTGTTGAGCTAATGAGACTCGATCGCACTGCCAGTCCCTCTACATAGGGGCCGGCAATCAGCACATCGATTAACGGCTTAAGCTTCCAGAAAGAGGGAATCTGCTCTGCTGCTTCAAAAGGAAAACCAGTAAAGACCAACACCGACAAATCCGTCTTACTGCGCACCAGTTCTAACAATTCCATCAAGCTTTCTACCTGTTGCAACGGCTCACCGCCACTCACCGTCAAGCCCTCTACACCTGGTGCCTCACGAATCCAGCCAAAAACATCATCGATGTTGTAACTAGCGCCGCCGGCAAAGTCATGCGTTTCCGGATTGAAGCAGCCAGGACACCCCAGTGAGCAGCCCTGCAGCCACAGGCAGCACCTGATGCCCGGACCATTGGCCAGCGATGACGGCAAGAAACTGTGTACCTTCAATTGTCCAGGCAACGCTCAATACCCCAACTTACGCTTTTCTTGCTCTCTGTCTTGCTCTTCGTCGCTTTCGTACATTTCTGATGTGAAGTCTCGTTGCACTTTGCCGCCCAACACCTCTTCGACGGCCTTGGTAACCTCCAGGCACCTCTCGCCTTTGACGCCACAAACTTGTAATTCGACGCGCCCGTCCGGGTGAATGATTATGTCGATAGTTTCGTCAGCCATGCTTATCACCCTCCAAGCAAATCCTACAGTTTGGTGTTCTTCCATTAGACTAACCAATAACCCTCTCAACTGGATCGCTTCCTTGAAATTCCCCAACCCTATTGAAAACCTGATCCGACGATTCCGGCGCCAGCCAGGTGATCAGGTAACCCTTGTCACGAGGCTCACGTCCGAAATAAAGCGCCTAAAAGAGGACAAAAAGACCTCGGAAGAGGAGATCGTCCGTGCCAGCTTCGAAAATCTCTTCACGGAGGCGTCCAGCCCCCTCTCCCAACTCCTGCTGCAACTCCACCTATCCCGGAATCAGAGCTCAGCCCTCAGACCAGCGGACATCCTGGTACACGTCAAGCGCCTGGTCGCTACCTTCCAGCAACATGGACTCAGCATCCTGGGACAGCCAGATGAAATCCAGTGCTTTGATCCCAACCAGCACGAGCCGATTAATCCAGCTTTCCAGCCGGAGCCCAACATGCCGGTAAGAATCCGGTTCCCTGGAATTGCTTACAAAGACTCAGTGGTCCGACGCGCTGCTGTTGATTCTGTGGAGACTAAGTAATGGTCGGCAGGTTGGCAATTGACTTTGGCAATGCAAACACAGTAGTCGCTGTCTGGGACGACCAGCAGCATCAAGCAAAGCCGGTCAAGCTGGAGCCTTATAGCCGCATGCAACTCTTTCAGGAAGAGCAGGTTCCCCTTATCCCTTCATATATCCATTACAAGCCGGACGGCACATACTTAATCGGAGATGAGGTCCTCCAGGCGAATCTGACCGTTCACGATCATACTTTCCGTCAACTTAAAACATCCTTCGATACTGTACATGCCGTTCAAATTGGCAGAACAAAGGTGACTGCGCGCCAGGCTGCAGAAGATTTCCTGACAGCAATTATCCAAAAGGCAATTAAGTTGCTGGCTATTCGAAAGGATGAACCAGTCGCTTTGACCGTTCCAGTCGATGCTTTCGAGAAGTACTCCAAATGGCTCACCGACATCTGCACGAGAGCCGGACTGAAAAACCTGCGTTTCATAGACGAGCCTGCCGCAGCAGCGCTTAGCTTCGGACAAACTGTCAGGCAGAAGGACGACTACCTGGTGTTTGATTTTGGCGCCGGCAGCCTAGATATAGCAGTTGTCCGCTTTGAACTTTCTGAACAAGACAAACGAGCAAGTAACTGCAAGGTGTTAGGCAAGAAGTCCATGCAACTTGGTGGTAACACTATCGACGATTGGCTAGTGCAATACTTTTTCAACAAGCATCAGATGAACCCTCAAGGCGAGCAAGCAAAGAAACTGGCATGGCTGCTCGCTGGCGAATGCAGGGCAGCTAAAGAAAAGCTATCTTTTGTTGACACGGCTGACATCGCTGTCACCGATTATGAAACCGGGAAGGCGCTTACTCTGGAGATGACACGACAGGAACTGGTCGACCTATTGGAGGAGCCCCCGCACGAGTTCTTCCTGAAGGTAGATCGGACCATACGAGGAGCTGAGCAAATGGCCCAATTTGCTTATGGCTTCAAGCGGGAGAAGCTCTCCGGTGTGTTCATGGTTGGTGGCACTTCCATAATCCCTGAATTGCAGAAGCACCTGCGGCGAAGCTTTGGAAAGGACCGTGTTGCAGTTCAGCGACCGCTTGACTCAATTGCTACAGGTGCTGCGGCCTTCGCCGCCGGTGCTACCCTCTATGACCACATCCAGCACGATTACGCCATCGAGGTACACAACCTCCAGACCAAGAAGACTCAAATGAAACTGATTGTCCATCGCGGCGAGAAGTATCCGTCTAAAGAGCCTGTGGACACAGAAACGGTCAAAGCCGTAATCTACGGACAGACCAAATTTCAGATATACATTTACGAAATAAGCAAGGAAGAAGTGGAGCCTGGCAGCGAGTTTATAGATCTGGCTCAAGTGGTTCACCGGGACGACCAGATGCTCCGCTATGTTTGCTTGAATAAGAACCACCCTACACTGCTGCAGACAGTAAGACCTATCATGCACAACCACCCGGCGCTGCAAATCGACTTCAGTATTGATGAAAACAAGCACCTGGTTATCGACACTTTCAGATTTGAAACTGACGAGCTTAAAGTTCCAGACATGAAACAGGTCGTTGTAGTCAAGCTCAACTAAACACCCGGCAGCTCTGTAGATTCGTCCCTGGAAACCAACTTCACTTCGATTCTGTAACCGGTCAACTCTTGCGCAAGCTTGATTACTTCTTCCTGCGGGTTCAACGCCTGCTCGGCACTATCTTTGAACACTTCGATTAAAGCTTGCTTTTCTGACTCAATCACATGAACGTCTCGCGCCTCTGCCTTTACAGCACTGGCGATAAAAGCCTTGATCTCCGGATACCACTCGACAAAGTCAACCGATTCACCGCCGAGCTCGTTACTCACTTTATCCTGACGTTTGGTGCAACGCTCGGCCGGACCAAAGTCTTTGCTCCATACTGCTACCCGACTGCGCTTGCCAGCGATACGAGCAACTGCTTTTACTTCGATGTTGCCTACATCAACTTCAGGGATGTGCCGACGAACTGCATATGATACCAATGCCGGATCTTTGCGCGACACGATCATGTCGCAGCCACCACACTCTTCTTTTAGCGACTTGACGTATACCGCCAATTCCTGTCCGGCTGCGTACTGCTCACTTGCCACCTGTTCTTCCTGGAGCAAGTGAGCCTCAATATTGTTGATAGTGACTGTTACCTGGCTCCCTTCAATGCCGGTCACCCTCGCTAGCAAGCACGTAGCTTTAAATTCCTGAAACTTTGTTTTCACAAGAAGAGCATTTGCCTTCTTCCATTCGCTCACCAGCAACTTCTGCATGCCGGCCAGTGCTGTATCAATTGCTCGGTAGGTGTCGGCGTCTGTAATCTCAATCTGCGCCGTTCCCCCCGACTCTTTCTTCTTGAGCATAAGACGAAGTTGCTTGGTCTCGGCGTTGAATTCTGCTAACACATCCTCATCCTTGCGCTTGTCCATTCCGGCCTTGTACGCTCGGACAGCCCCGTTTTTGACAAAAGAGACCAATTGCTCTTCGGTTAAACCGAGGCTCTTCTCTGACATCTTTGCCAATTTAATCAACTCGTCATATGTAACCATGCTTTAAACGACCTTCCCAGTAGCTATATTCTACTTCCTTACCCAATACCATCAGGACCAGTGGCGCTCGCTATTCGGGCCGCCGCAGCCGCTGGGCGCGGAATCACCACCAGGGGGTAGTCAGGCTGCGCGCCCGGGTCTGCAGGCGGACAGGCTAGCGGGCGCCAGCCCGGCATCAATGCGGTGAACCCTGGACCGACTTCAAGAGTACTGTCCGAAGAAGAGCCACAGATCAAATATGTGCGGAAGGTTATCGACATTTGCATCCAGCCTTATTGGTGAGCCGTTTGGTTGCCGCGTTATAGACACGAGATTGTTATTGGCGTCCCGCTTATACTGAAGACCATCAGTATTTTTACTGAACGGCGTCGACACCACAACACTGTCCAAAATCAGTTTTGATCCGCTCAAGTGATAGTAATAGACGGTTGAATGCACTAAGACATCACCGACTTCAGAGACATTGCGCCTGTCTGCGAACACAATTGAACCAGATTGCCACGCGGGTTGAAAGTGCTCCACACCCACCTGCAGTCCGTCCCCAGAATAACGTGCTATGTACTGCTCATAGAAGTGCCAGCCACCGTCATCAGAATAAAACACCAGATAGTTGACCAATCTGTTATGGCTGTCCAAGCCGGAGATGGCCGCCCGCGTAGAGCCTGGTGTTGAAATATCTTCCGTAGTCCATTTCGCGACCTGATCACTAATGCCATTGTGCAAATAAGCCTTGACGTAGTCCGGGGGATAGGATGGTGCCGCTTGCTCAATCTGTTGTGGCTGAACTGTTTGAGGAGTTGTGGGCTCTTTCTTCTGCTTGAGAAAGTCACCAATCCAGCCTATTACAAAGACCATAGCGACACCTACCAAGATCCAGGCTAGTATCTTTGACTGCTTCTTGCCACCATCTTTCTCTGATGTTTGTGTCCCTGGACATGCCTCAGTGCCTCCCGATGCAGTGCTTGCTCCAATGCCACTCTTCTTTGTGCTGCTGCCTGACAAACAGGTGTAAGCTTTCTCAATCTTGATCAGCATGTCAGCCGCCAACTTCTTAAGCGGCTCGCTCAGGGTTTCCTCATCGGACCAAAATGCCAGCAACTTCTGGTAGGCCGCCTGGACCTCTGCTGCACTTGCGCTCGGCGTTAGCCCGAGCGCAAGTGCAGCAGCTTGGTTGTCTTCATCCACAGAAGCCTCCAGCAATACAAATCATTTGGACCATCGCTTCAAAACCGTGACTCTTGCTCCAAGATACTGGCATCTCACTCGGCAACGTCATTATTATCCCAGTATCACGGACGCCTACCCGCGACTGTGCAGTGACAACCTTCGTGCCACCAAGGTGGCATCGCGAGTTGGCGTCCGCATTACGCCAGACGCTTTCACACCTATGGTCACAGGAACCGCACATAAAATCAGGTTTCTCGCTTCTGCCCACCAGACTTGGGTTTTGCCCTCCTGTACACCTGAGGCTTTCGCTCTTTGGGTACTACCTCAGCTTTGATCTCGGGTTTTTCCAATTCGTAAAACCCAGTTAACGGATCGCTTGCATCCTCAGCATACATACCCTCATAGGGGTCTTTGCTGCTCTTGGCATACATGCCTTCGTAGGGATCGCTCGTCGTTCCAACGTCCCATACGTCCGCAAAATCACGTGTGCTAACATCCTTGTCCGCTCCTGCCGCAGCCGTTTTTATAAGATTCCTGAAGCTTTCCGAGCCTCTGGATATAGGCGGCGCCATCGTCTCATCCTCGCTTCCCCAGTTCACTCTGGCAATCTCCACAAGCTCTTTCAACAGCGCCACGATGACATCAAGCCGCTGCTCTAGGCGGTCATACTGTTCATCGTTCATTGGCTCTCTCCTTTAGGTTGACTGGTGGACGACACGTGATTACAAGCTATCAGACCCGCCTGGTCGCTGATTATAGCTTCTCAAACGGATCTTTCAAGAAGTATTCCTCCAACTGCCTTGCTGTTTTCTTGAATTGTGCCATTCAGCACTCTGTCCGGCTTGGCTGTGTGCAATTTTAGTACCAGCAGTCATCAAAATAGCTTGTTCATTTACATGCCGAGCCCAAACTCCCCACTCTCGGCGGACAGCTTGTTAGGCGCATCGCGCCTAACAAGCTTTTCTACCCGTTCAACAAATTTCGGCACATGCCTATTTAAAATATGCAGCAATTTGTCCAGACTCATGTCGCGCAAGTCCTCTGCTTGCTCAATAAGAATTGTCACCAACGTATCTGGGGAAAGAGCGAACAGATGGCGAAGCTGCGTGTCTGGATGTTGAGCCTCGATGTTCCACTCGGAGAGTGTTTCTGGCTTGCAATCCTCAACATTGAAAGTCGTGATAACTTGCGCGGGAGCACACACGGCACACGCAGCAACGTGTCGGTCCTTTGGATCATTCCTCATTGCCTCAACCTGTTCGTTAGGCACGACAACCATAGCCTCCGGAAAAGCTTTGGACAGCTCAGACACAAAGTGCTCTGCTTGTTCCTGATTCATCCTGCCAGATTTTATAAGGTTTATCGTCGTTTCATCGAGAATATGTTGGGACCAATGAACTCGATATAGCCCATGCTCGGCTGCGCGAAGCAGCGTGTCTCTAACCGGTGCGTTAAAAAGCACGCAGGCATCCAAAACGACTGGAAATGCAGCCATCTGGATACCGCCTCAGTCTTCGTAAAAGCCAGCTTCCTGGCTCATTTGGGTTAGTTTGCGAAGCTGCTGGCGCCGCTCCATATCGACCTTGTGCTTGTACTGCATAAGATCCACAAATCGAATACGTCTGTGGCTACCCGGTCCATCGGAACGTTCAAACGGTATGACTCCCTGATCAAGCAGCTTGATCAGGGAAGGACGAGATACATTCAGCAGGTCGGATGCTTCTTGAGTCGTCAGTAGATGCCCGACCGGCACGATTGATACGGCATTATCTGAAATCAAGAGCGGTATAACCTGCTCCAGCACCTTATAGATTGCCGTCGGCACAGGTATCTCTCGGCCGTCGGGCGCGATCAGCTTGGCATGAGGACGAACAACTCGCAAAGCTCTACCGAAGGCTTCTACTGCAGACTGCTCGTCGTTGGCGGAAATTGGTTCAAGTACGCTACTCAAAGCAGATACCTCTCTTACTATTCGATATTATTCATTATAATCGAAATTAACGCATCAAAACGCAACTGTCGAAAATGTAGGCTGCTGAGCCAGTGTCAGGACAATGAAACGGGGCAGTTGCCGGCCAGGGATAGCTGGCGAGCTGCAAGCAGGCACCGGCGAGGCTTACTGGTTGTCAGGTGGTGTCGGTTTGATAATAATGTAAGATAATTACGTAATTACTTTACAGAAATACGAAAACCTGGTACGCTTATGCGTGTGATCCGGGCTTGGAGGGCAGCGGCCATGGGCAGAAGGGCTTTATTTACTCAGGAACAGGTGTTTGAGACGGCGGACCGCCTGGCGGGCGAGGGCAAGGAAGTGACGGCAACGACCTTGTTAAACGCATTAGGTGGCGGGAGCCTGACGACGATCTACAAGCATTTCACGGCTTGGCAGGAAGTGAGACCGGCGGCCAGCATGATGCCGGCCCCGATAGAGCTACCGGATTCGGTCCAGGGAGCGTTTGCCGCTGCCTGGAGGGTAGCCACGACCGAGGCAGCCCGTGAAGTGGCGACGGTGAGAGAGAAGGCGGCGGAAGAAGTTGGGGCAGCACAGAAGCAGTTTCACGAGGCGCTTGAGCAGATCGAGCGCCTGGAAGCGGAAAGTGAAGCCGACACCGAGCGGATGGAAGCACTCAATGCGAAGGTGTTGGAGCTGGAAGCAGCGCAGCATAAGCTGGAAAGCGACGCTGCAGCACAGAAGGCAACAGCAGAACAGTTGCGCGACCAGATGAAAGTGCAGTTGTCTGACCACGAACGACTACGTCAAGAAAGAGACGTTGCTGTAAAAGATGCAGCCGAGCTTACGGGGCAGGCACAAGTGCTGAAGGAGCAGAACAAGGAGCTTTTAGCCAGGCTGCCCGATCCCTCCAAGGGGAAGTAATAGTAAAGAAAACGGCCGTATTCCTTACTGTCCGCGCCTCACCAGATGCGGTGCCGATAGTCTCAATTATTTCGCTCCAGTCTCAAATAATTTGCATTCGGCGCCTTCTCGTACAGTCTCAATTAATTTGCGTCAGAAAGTGTCGATGATCTCAATCCGCTACACCTAGCTCCCCACTTTTGATGTTCTCCTGAGGCACTAGTGGGCAATCCCCAGAATGGGTGAGTTTGACATATTAATCTATTGTGTATATGTTGTGTTGGGAGCACTATAGGCCGGCGTGGGAAGGTATCAAGCATTATTCAGGGCAGAAAGAGCCTGTGACCCTCGATTAGCCATAGGAATCTCACAACAGAAGCTAGGTTCTGGGTTGGCTAGTTGAAGGACACGCATATGCATATACTTCCTGAGTGCCGTAGGTTGCTTACGGTTGCAACTGCTTTTTGCTTTATTGCCTGCAACAGCGCCGCCCTAGCAGAGACTACAGCCAGCTCAGGCGGGTCGGCTAAAGGTATCAACCTGGACCTGACGTCCACAGTGGCAGTGGCGGCTCCCAGGCATTTGGCTAATACCAATCCAGTGAATATTGTCGTTGGAGGCAATACACAAACAATTACCTCAAGCTCTCAGCTAACACCAGCGGAGAGACTTGCTGTATTTCAGGTTATGCGCACAGGGCAGCAGTCTATCCAGGTTGGAGCCCAGGGCAATGCTGTCGGCGGTTCTTTTACCATTGGGTCAAGGCTTAGTCAGCACATAAGCAATCTAGTGATTCCTGCTGGTGTAACTGCAATTGATAACGCTAGCCAGTCGTCTACCTTGAACCTAACCGGGAACCTCACCAATGCAGGCAATTTATATGTTCTATCAACCAACCCGGCAGTGACGAGTGCAACAATTAGTGCTGCTAATATAAATAACCTGCAAGGTGCACTGCTGTCCACCATTTTGCCGACAGGTGGATTGCCTGGGTTCTTCAGTGCACTGACCAACCTCAATCTGTCCCTCAACGCTGTGAATAACATTGTGAATGTCGGCAGGATTTTAAGTGCTGGCAATTTGACGGCAACAGCAGGCGGTTCGATAACAAACACCACTGCAGCAGTAATGCGCGCTGTCAATAGCGTCAATCTGATTTCTCAAATCGGCACTTTTGTCAACGCTGGTTCAGTTGTATCCCAGACTGGAAACCTAAACTTTTCAACTGGACAGTTAGTTCGCGACATGACTATCAACAACCTAGGAGGGACGCTACAGGCACTAAATGGAGCAATTAACTTCCGTGATTCCAGTTTCAGTGCTCTTTCAAACTTAAGCATCACTGGTGGAGACTTTCTGTCGAAGGAATTGAACTTGAATTCCGGTCAGGGAACTGTGGACGTCGCTGCCGGTAATATAACAGGGCTCGTCAATTTAACGGCAGGCTGTGCTCATGTGCTGGCAGAAACACCGGATCTGCGCTTCGGCTCACTAGATGTATCCGGTGACCCTACATATTACAATCCAACCGGCTCCATTACTTTGTCCCTTGCTCCTGCTGCAACAAATGGGCAGGATCTTGCCTTTATCGCCGCTCAGGATGTGATAATCCAGAGCGGCACCATCGATACCACCCAGGCAAGCGGTAATGCTGGCAATCTGACAATCGTTGCTGGCGCTCTTTTCGGTGATCCGACGACTGGTGGACAGGTAGATGGGGACATCACAACGACGGTAAGCATAACTGGCGGTTCGGCGACTGGAGGAGCAATCGTTTTGACCGGCACCAGTCCTGCATCCATAAACACTCAGGGTACCGGTACGAGCAGCAATGGTGGCAACGTAACACTGGTGGCCTTCTCTGGAACTCCAGCCGGTTCGCTTTACACACCAGGGACCATAACGGTGCCCAACGCAGTTAATACTGGAGGTAGCGGTACCGGCAGCAACGGCAATGTGCTCATTCTTGCAGGATGTACCGGCGGAACAGCCATCACAACTGGCGCGATTAACACCACAGGTGGCGCAGCAGGTACCGGAACAGTAAACATACAAAATACTACCCCAACCTTCAGCCCTGCAGGCATGACGATCACAAATGGGGTGGTGACTGGGGCCTTTCACACTGCACCTAACAGCCAGCTTGGCTCTATCTCCACTGGCTCAATAACTACAACAGGAGCAAATGTCAATTTACTCGGTGGCAGTTATTCAATTGCGAATCCCAGTTCGGATTCAATTACAACTACAAGTATCGCGTTAGACGGAGGCTCAGTGCTAATTTTTGCTCCTAATGGCATAACAACAGGGGCTATTTATACATCCTCCACAGGTGGTAATGGAGGCTCAGTTGTAGCCTTAACCGGCAATAATGGGAATGCAGCGACGCTTACTGTTGGGGACATTGATACATCGGGGGCAAGTGGAGGGCTGGTGGAGCTGGTCAATTCAGCTGCCTTCACTAGCTCTACAAATATGACCTTAAATGGCCTTATAACTACTCAGGCTACGGCAGTCAACGGACTGGGCGGTCCAGTCGCCATCGTGTCTTCGGGCAAGATTAGTTTTTTGCTGACCGGTAACACGGTGATCTCAACGCAGGCAACAGCTCTTTCTGCCACATCAGCTCACAGCGGGGGAGTATTTATATCAAGCGGTAGCACAAGTATCTCCGCGTCTGGTGCCGTTGCATTTGGATCGGGAGATACCATCAACACAAGTACTGGCACAACTACCGGTGCCAATATTGCTGGCAACATCATTGTTCTTTCCCTATTTCCAAGCACGCAGTCGACCACCACTACCACGTCAGGCATAGGAAACATTGGCGCCTTTACGGCCGTTATGACCGGTGGAGTATCTGGAACTTCGCTTCTTCAAAATTTAGACTCAGCAGCTATTCAAAGTTTGCCAACCACAGGCGGTACGATAACGTTGAATCTTTCAAAGACAGCGAACACTGGCACTCCTGGCAGCGGTATAAACATAAGCCCTGGAGGCTACCAGACCGTAGCGGGCGCCAGCGCAACACCTGTAAGTCTGACAATATTAGGCACTGCTGGTGATACTCAGATGGTGATACCAATAAACATAGGTGCTGCCGATAGTAATGGGAATTCGTTGTATCTTTCATCGATAACTGGGGCATCAGGTTCTGAGAATGTTAGTCTGGTGCTTGCCGGCGGACTCACCACTACTGGAGCCGGAACTACTACTATTACTGCACACAGCATTGGGATATATGCCAATGGCAACGATGGCACCATTGGCGCCATCAGACTGGCTGGTGCACTAAATTTGTCATCATCGACAGATGTTACAGTTGCTGACCTGTCAGGCAATGCTTTTTGGGGTTCGTACAACGTGAAGGTAAATGCGGGTGGCAGTGTGCGCATTCTCGGAAATGTAAATACAAACAACATTAATGGAGGGAATGGGGGGGCAGTTACAATAACGGCAGGTTCATACATCACAACTGGTGAAATTGACTCGTATTCGACCACTGCAGCTGGGGGGGCGGTGACACTAACGGCTGACTCCAATTCCAGTATCACTACTGGTGCTATTGAGTCGTGGAGTACTAATGGCAGTGGAGGGACAGTGATACTAACGGCTGGCTCCAACATCAATACTACAGGTGAGATTCACTCATTATCATGGGATGGTTATGGAGGAGCTGTGACACTAACGGCAGGCTCCAACATCTCTGTTGGTGAGATTAACTCGCTTGGTATTAATGGAAATGGGGGGGCAGTTACACTAACAGCAGGCTCCAACATCTCTACTGCTCTTATTGGTTCGCTTGGTCTTGGTAGTAATGGAAATGGGGGGGCAGTTGTACTAACGGCTGGCTCCAACATCTCTACTGGTAATATCGGTTCGTTTAGTACTAGTGGAAGTGGGGGGGCAGTGATACTAACGGCAGGCTCATACATCTCTACTAGTGATATTTACTCAAATTCTGATAATGGAAATGCGGGGGCAATTGTACTAACGGCAGGCTCATACATCTCTACTGGTAATATTAACTCATATGCTCAGGTAAATGCGGGGGCAGTTGTACTAACGGCAGGCTCATACATCACTACTGGTGATATTACCTCGACTGGTGGTGGTGGTGGTGGTAATGGCGGGGCAGTTACACTAACGGCAGGCTTATACATCATTACTGGTGATATTTACTCGCCTGGTGGTAATGGAAGTGGCGGTGCAATTACACTAACAGCAGGCTCATACATCACTACTGGTGGAATCAACTCATTTGCTCTTGGAAATGGGGGGGCGGTGACACTAACAGCAGGCTCATATATCTCTACTCATTATATTTACGCGCAGTCCACCAATGCTAATGGAGGGTCTGTGACACTAATGGCAGGCTCCTATATCACTACTGGTAATATTACCTCATGCTCATGGGGCGGTTCTGATAGCACTACTGGTGGAAACGTCGAGCTAGTTAGTCTACAAAGCAATATAACAATCGGTGGAAGTGTGGATACACACTCGAGCGGTTCTAACAGCGTATCTGGCTCAGTGGCGTTAATGGCAGCCGACACAATTACTGTTAGTGGCATCAACACAGCTGCAGATGCCAGTGACGCATCTTCCCTGGCTGGGAATGTCTTTGTGTCTACCGGGGCAAGCTCAGCACTTGCTGTCTCTACTGGTGCTATCGACACGAGTGCTGCAGGTGGTGGTACTGTTGGTCAAATATTCCTAGGTGCTAACGTGTCAGGCACCAATGGACCAGGGACAGCAAGCCAAGGCTCGGGGTATGCAATCCAATATTCAACTGCTTCTGGCACCCCTCTTCCGTATTTGTTCTACCCCTCCGGCGAAGGGTCTATTACATCCATAACGGTGACGCCAGGCTTTGTAAATATCAGGCCTGGTATTTATGCTGGCGTTGGTACTTCAAATAGCCCTGTTGCCATCATACTCGACCTTGGTGGTGATAGCCGGACACTGGTGCCTATAGCCAGTTCGGCAGGCATTTATCTATCAGGTTTCACAACTGATAGCAATGTGAATGTAACTCTTATTAGTGTGTGTTTGGCAAATTAAATTTGATCCAGCGTGGCAATCGAAAACTGAGCCACTTTTGGCTGCGACAATTGCAGACCATGGCTGACCGTCTTGGCTGCGACGGCAGCTAAAGGCCCTAAGATTTTTTACCGTCCTAATCGC
>CAILLX010000086.1 GCA_903835185.1 uncultured bacterium
TGACGGTTGTCCAGCGTCAAGCCCTACTGGTGTATATCAACTCGATATGCACCGGCTGTTTTTACTGCCCTGCTTTTTTGCTCCGGAACAGGGGGCCGTTTTGGACCGGACAAGGGGGCCGTTTTGTGCCGGAAAACGCACCAGGTCGACCGACGGTAAGGATCCTGGTCAAAACGGCAATGGCTTCATGGCAACCAATGCCAGAGCCCAGTATGAGCCAATTCTAGCATCCCGCATCTCTTGACTTGCGCCCTGCCGCGCTAATGCTGCGGCTTCCGGAATCCAGCGGTAGAGCGTAGCCAGCGAGACTCCCAAATCGTCCGCCACATCCCGTGGTGGCGTTCCACTCTTAAGCAGTCTTCTCGCGGACCTGATTTTGCTGTCCGTCATCAACCGCAGGCGACCTCCTATCCGCCCCAATTTCCTTGCTGCCTCACAGCCCGGCTTTGGTACGTTCCGCGATCAACTCGCGCTCCATTGCACCGACGGTAAGGATCCGGGTCAAAACCCGACGGGCTCATGACATCAGCGAATATCGTTGCCAAACCTGTCGTATCAGCGGGTTGTTAGACCGGATGTATTGGGGGACGGTCTCTTGATTCCAGGACAGTCGCGCAAATCAACAGTCAGCGATCGTGGCAAAGGTGGCAACGTTGTGAGTCCAGGGCAGCTGAGGGCGCGCAGATAGACCAAAGAGCTTGGTAATGGCGGAAGCTTGTTGAGACTGGGGCAGCGACACAGCCAAAGCTGCTTCAGAGATTCCGGGAGGAGTGGCAAGCTCACGAGTCCAGGACAGTCGGTCACATAGACCGTGTCCAGAGAGGTTGGCAGCGTCGGCAGATGTGTGATCTTAGGACAATGTCTAATGCTGATCAGGGGCAACAAAGCGGGCAAGCTCGGCAGACTTGACAGAGAAGGACAATCGTCAAGATACAGGCGGATTAGCGATGTCGGCTGTAGTGGCAACTTTCGGAGACTAGAGCAGCGGTGGATCTCCAATTTTTGAAGTCCATTAGGCAGTAATGGTAGGGTTGTAAGATCAGGACAGTCTTCTATCCACAAGCTGGTCAGTGAGTTTGGCAGTTGTGGCAGACTACTGAGGTCCGGGCAGCCTTCAACCGAGAAACTCGTTAGAGACTTGGGAAGGCTCGTGATAGCTCGGCAATTCGTCACTTCCAGACTCAAAAGAGTCTCGGGCAACTGCGGCAGGCTGCCGGGACCTGACCAATGGCTGATGCGAAGATTGGTCAAACCGGTCGGAAGCGCCGGTAGGCTTTTTACATTATCGACAGCAAGGTCAGTCAGGGAGTTAGGGAGTGGTGGCACAGTAACGAAATCACGCCAGTCACTGATACGCAGATGCCGCAAGGACCTTGGCAGCGGCGGAATTGTGAGATGCGAGCAACGCTCGATGTCCAGCTCAGACAGAGATGTTGGTAGTGGTGGCAGGGTTTTCAGTGCAGGGCAGTGGAAAAGTTTGAGTCCAGTCAGCGAAGCGGGTAACGGACCAAGGTTCAAAAGGCCCGGGCAGTTGCCGAGGTCAAGTTTAGTCAAAGAATTTGGGCTAGTGCACAATAGTTTCTGTAATTTCTATCAAGAGGACAAGTGATAGACCATCGTCTATCTTTTCTGGTTGAAAAGATCTAGAAAGGAAATAACAATGGTCTATCAACAAAAGAATAACTTATATAACGCTGTAGTGGGGCTGCTCAGCGAGGAAGGATCTGCAGGATTTAAGAAAGTGCTAGAGATATTAATGAACGCCTCAATGGCTGAGGAACGAAGCAGATACTTGCAGGCTGAGCGATACGAGCGTACTGAGGATCGGCAGGGCTATGCCAACGGGTACAAACCGAAGGGGCTACAGACACGTGTTGGTGCATTGGAGTTACAGGTTCCCCAAACAAGGGATGGGAAGTTTTATCCTCAGAGCCTGGAGAAAGGCAAACGTTCAGAAAGAGCGCTGGGGCTTGCGATTGCCGAGATGTATGTACAGGGTGTTTCGACACGCAATGTGGCAGCAATTACAGAGCAGCTGTGTGGGTTTGAAATAAGCACTTCTACTGTAAGCAAGCTAACTGCAGAACTTGACATGACATTCAAAGAGTGGAGGGAGCGCTCATTGGGCAAGCACAAATATCTGTATTTAGATGCCCGTTATGAAAACGTGCGGCATGGTGGGCTGGTTGTGGATGAGGCGGTGTTTATTGCGGCAGGCGTTGATGATGATGGCAAGCGTGAGATATTGGGGACATCTGTGTCCCTTTCAGAAGGAGAAGTACACTGGCGTCAATTTTTGGGCGAGTTACAAAAGCGAGGGCTTCATGGTGTTGAGTTGATCATCAGTGACGATCACCCTGGACTGAAAGCCGCACGTAAAGCTACTTGTCCTGGCATCCCATGGCAGCGCTGCCAGGTCCATCTTCAAAGGAATGCGCAACAGTATGTGCCAAAGAAAGCAATGAAAAAGCAGGTAGCCGCAGAGATACGAGCTATTTTCAACGCACCTGACAGGACAGACGCAGAGAGGCTTCTGGCCAAAGGAGTAGCCACCTATGCAAAGTCAGCACCCCAGCTTGCATCATGGATGGAAGACAACATTCCAGAAGGCTTCTCTGTCTTCAGTTTTCCGACTCCGCATAGAGTCAAGATCCGTACAACAAACATGATTGAGCGTGTTAATCGCGAGCTCAAGCGGCGTACCCGGGTCGTTTCAATCTTTCCGAATGCAGAATCGTGTCTGCGTCTGGTCACAGCTCTTGCTATGGAGATCTCGGAAGAGTGGCTTACAGAGCGAAATCGATATATGCCGACACTTGACGAGTTCGATTTGGCTTAAACAACAAACACAGCAGGAGGTGTGTCACTGCTCATTTGCATTTTTCATTAAACCTGCCTGCTTGCAATAGCTTCAGCTGTTGTGAGCAGGCAGGGCTGTGCTGCCACAGGCAGCACAAAGATTAGTGGACATGCAACACAGATAAAACAATTCCCCTCAACCAGAAGGAACCTTAACTGTACGAAATTTACAGAAAAACTCTTGCTCTATCGAATTTGGCAGGGGTGGCAGCTCCTTGAGTTCGTCACAATTGTCGAGCACCAAACCAGTCAGAGAATTCGGCAGTTTCGGCAAGCTTACAAGGTGTGGGCAGGTCCAGACCTCAAGATTGGTAAGGCCTGGATGCACCAGGCAGTATGCTACGAGGTCTTGTTGGGAAAAAAAGTCGTGCCTTTCAACCAGATAGCATCCGGCAAGAATGAGTGTTAAGCCCAACGTAGCAAGGATTACTGCGTGCAGCACAAACAAACGAAATGGTGGTAGCCTCATACTCTTTGACTATCTCTCTGTTATCGATGCTCAACATAGCCTGCTGCAGCAGGAATCCAACGATAAAGTGTTGGTACAGAAATGCCCAGATCCGCCGCTACGTCCTTTGGGAGGCGGCCCGCAGCAAGGAGTTGTCGTGCAGATTCGATCTTGCTCTCCGTCATGATGCGCCGCCGGCCCCCAATACGCCCAAGCTTTCGGGCCGTGGCCAGACCTGCTCTTGTCCGTTCGATGGTCAATTCACGTTCCATTTGTGCCAGGCTAGCCATTATGTGGAAGAAGAATCTCCCTGCACTAGATGTGGTATCAATCCCTTCAGTCAGGCTTTTGAAGTTGATTGCCCTGGATTCCAGTTCCGTCACAAGATCTACCAGTCCTTTGACAGTTCGCCCCAGACGGTCTAACTTCCAAACGATCAGGGTGTCGCCGGCTCGGAGATGCGATAAGCCGTCTTCAAGACCTGGCCGATCGTTGCGCGAACCTGTCTTTTTGTCACTAAAGACCCGCTCACAATGAGCATTGTCTAGGGCCTGCAGTTGCAGATCGAGGTTCTGGTCTTCAGTTGATACTCGCGCATATCCGATGAGCATTTAATTCTTTCTCGGTTTTCTCGAAACTCCTCTCGATTATGCAATAGTGGCTGTTGTTTTTCAAGAATGCTTTTTGAGAAGCCGGAGGCGACTATTTCTCAAGGACGATCCTTGACCAGGGAGCCTTATCAGTAACGTCCGTTTTCAAGAAGCCTATGCCCAAGATTAGTGACACAGCCTATCCCCAACTGAAGCCGCATCCCAGCCTAAAAGAACTGGAACGTCTGTTTACCCCGACCCCGGAAGAAAAGCAATTTGCTTGGGCACGTACCAACTCCGAGACAAACACCGTAAGGCTTCTCGTCTGGCTGAAGGTATTCCAGCGCCTCGGCTATTTCCCTTCGAGCAAGGAAATTTCAATCCGGATCATCGAACACATTGCAGATTCCGTTGGAGCTGTGCTGGATGCGAGTCTTAGCATCATGGATGACTACGATGGTGACAGACTCCAACGAGTTCATCACGAGTTAGTTCGTCAATATCTTGGCGTAGCTGCATATGGTGCGGATGCTCGACGCGCCGCGACAACAGCCTGTTTAGAGGCTGCCACGACAAGAGACGATCTCGTTGACATTGTGAACGTGGCGATCGAGGAATTAATACGGCAACGCTTTGAGCTGCCTGGATGTAGCAGATTGCTTCGAATCGCTCGGGCAGCTCGAACTCGCGTCAATAACGATTATCATTATCAGGTCTACAATGCGCTTTCAAATGAAAGCAAGGATAGCCTCAGAGAGTTGTTCCTGCGATCTGCGAAGTATTCGAAGACAGCCTGGGACAACATAAAGCGTGAGCCTAACAAGCCAAGCGTCAGGCACTTACAGGACTTTCTAAAGCATCTCCAAACCCTGCTGGCGCATGACTTGCGGGCTGAGGCATTCTTCGGCATCCCGGACGTGAAGATAAATCAGTTCGCCGCCGAAGCGCGCTCTCTTGATATAGCCTCTATGAGAGATTTTGCAGAACCGAAGCGGCTGACTCTGGCTGCTGCGCTGGTTCTGATTCAAGTAGGTCGGGCTTTTGATGATGTGACGGACATGTACATCCGTCTTGTTCAGAGATTGCACGCCCGCGGACGGGAGGCGTTAAATGAACACCGGCTTGAGAAGGCGGCTGAGACCGACGCTCTCGTGTCAACACTTCACGACGTTTCTGTTGCGTACAAGAGCGACGGTGACGCTACCGCTCGGCTGAAGGCTGTCGGCGCCGTGATCGACCATCAACTCGATTCGATAATTGAGAAATGCGAGAAGCATTCGCAGCTTGCCGGCAACAACTATTTGCCCTTGCTGCCAAAGTTCTATAGGGGTCAGAGGCCAGTCTTTCTGAGCTTTCTAGAGAATGTGGAACTGACGTCGACATCACAGGACCAATCTGTAATTGACGCTATGAGGTTTCTTGTCGAGCACAAAAACAGTCGCAGCGAATGGCTGCCGGCGCCCATGGATATAGATCTGTCGTTTATCTCAGACGTATGGATGCCCCTGGTAACAGGAAACAAAAATCCGAATGCCGAGTTCGACAAAGTGCACCGCCGCAACTTCGAATTGTGCGTCTTCACACAGGTTATGAACGAATTGAAGTCTGGCGATCTGTGCATTCCGCTTAGCGACAAATATCGAGACTATCGTGACCAACTGATTTCCTGGGAGGATTACGAGCAAGGCATAGCCCTCTTTGCTGAACAGGCTGGCATCGAAACCGATGGAAAGCTCTTTGTCGAAAAACTTCAGGAGGAGCTGCACGCTGCCGCCAGTAAGGCTGACAAAGGCTTTCCCGACAATGAGTACCTCTCCATCGAGAATGGAGAACCTACACTCAAACGCCTGACGGCGAGCCCAAAACCTTCAGGGCTGGACTCGTTTGAGGCTACCCTCAAGGAATACATGAAAGAGAACGACGTTCTCAATATCCTTTGGGAGACGGAGGAATGGCTCAACTGGACAAAACACTTCGGACCAATCTCAGGGCTGGAGAGCAAGATCGATAATCCCAGGGAAAGGTATGTAATAGCGGCGTTGTGCTACGGCTGCAATCTAGGACCTACGCAGACTGCACGGTCCGTCAAGGTTCTTGATCGGCGACAGATAGCGTTCATCAATCAACGGCATGTAACCGAGCAGAAGCTGGACGAAGCGATAGTTGCGGTAATAAACGCTTATCGTGACTTTCCGCTACAACGCTTATGGGGCCTCGGGAAAACCGCATCTGCGGACGGCACGAAGTGGGACCTCTATCCGCAAAACCTGATGTCCGAATACCACATCCGGTATGGTGGATACGGCGGCATTGGCTATTATCTGGTGGCTGATAGTTATATTGCTCTCTTCTCTCGCTTCAGCACCTGTGGCTCCTGGGAAGGGCACTACATCTTGGATTTCGTTACCGAGAATAGCTCCGAAGTCCAGCCTGACACGGTGCATTCTGACACGCAGGGGCAGAGTGCCCCGATCTTCGGACTGGCGCAACTACTGGGAATTCAGCTGATGCCTCGCATCCGGAATTGGAAGGACTTGCGGTTTTACCGGCCAGATGCTCATACACGGCACGAGCACATCGACGCGCTCTTCAGTGAACAGATTGATTGGACTTTGATCGAGACGATGTTGCCGGACATGCTACGAGTGGCATTATCAGTGAAGACCGGCAAGATTACCCCATCGGCTATTCTTCGAAGATTGGCGACATACAGCCGCAAAAACAAACTGTACTTTGCTTTCCGGGAACTCGGTCGTGTTGTCCGTACGAAATTCCTCTTGCGATATATCTCTGAAATCGAGGTGCGGCGCATGATCTCTGTTGCCACTAACAAGAGTGAGCGCTTTAATCAATTTGCAGATTTCCTTTTGTTCGGTGGCAAAGGCGTTATTGCGGAAAACGTCCGAGACGAGCAGCGGAAGGTCATAAAATACAACCACCTGGTGGCAAACCTGGTAATCCTGCATACGTTGGTCACAATGAGTGATGCGCTTCAAAAGATGGCAGCGGATGGACACACCATCGATCCGGCGGTCCTTGCCTGCATCAGCCCCTATCTAACAGAGCACATCAATCGCTTTGGGGAATACGAACTTCGGGCGGGTCAAGAGGTAACACCTCTCGAACCAGCGCTCAGCATTACCTTCCTGGAAGATGCCATGAGCCTATTGCCGATTTGACCAGGATCCTTACCGTCGGTCAGGTCGTTGCCGGCGCGCACCCTTAATAGTGATGGCATCTAGAGGACTTTGCACCGGGTGACAGCTTCCCTATCTATCTCCGACCCGTATAACACGAGGTAGGGATAGAGTCAGCACAGCTTACTTGTGTATTACGATTCTTCACCGGATAACACTGCCGAAAATGACCGAATTCGGAACGGTTCGTAGCGAGCGAGCAGGCGAATGCTGGCGATCTCCAAAACGGTCGTTTATGATCGACCATGCCTTTAGCTGACTTGAATCGCTCAAGACACCATTTCAGCGGTCTGAAATTTCGTTTTTACATGAGAAGCTGACAGCATCGAGCTGACCTGAATTTTTAAGACAAAAGCAGCTTGTGGGTAAACATGGAGCAATCGCTGTTGTCCCTGCTAGAATGAGCCGGCATAGTACTTAGTGTCAACGGACACCGTTCAAGCGAGTCAGGTGGGGGAAGCAGACCTATTAGCCATGAATCACGATAATAATTCGAAACCAGTCAAAGTGGAGCCATTGACGGTTCCCCCTCAGTCCTTATTAGCGCCAGGGATCTGGGTCCAAAATATTTTCATTGGTTCCGCAGTGCTAGTGCTTGTTCTCTGTGTCGGTTTGATCGCTACGGCTGCGGGTGATATTGCAACCGGGCACGTACGCAATGTGGCAGGCATGGTCGGTGCCATCACCTGGTTGATCGGCCTAAGCTTAGCCATTCTTCTATACCTCAAAACCCGTCTAAAAGAACGGGCCACCGTCCGACACATTAGAGAGGAACAATTTATACTTCGTTGTGCCAAAGCCAGAGCCGGATTACTGACGCTTGCAGATGCGTCATATGAGTGTCAAATGACGATTGCTGATACTAAGAGAGCCCTGGATCGGCTTGTAAAACTTGGTGTCTGCCAGGTTGATGTTTCGGATGACGGGGACATGATCTATAAGTTCTCGTCTCTCTCTGAGAACCACCAAGTAGAGCTCGACCATTAGACCTCACACTGCCGAAAAAGGCTCTTTTAGGCAATGTTATGATCTCCTCGTTGACCCAAATCTTGATTCATCCATATGCCACCACTCAAACGCCAAACATCATTTTCGGCAAAGTCACCTAATCTGCCTCCCTCTAAACCCTGCAA
>CAILLX010000087.1 GCA_903835185.1 uncultured bacterium
AGGTGTTCTACAATAGACAGCGACTTCATTCCACGCTGAATTACATGAGCCCAGAGGAATTCGAAACAAAAATGCAACAACCGCAAGCAGCTTGAGCAACTTTCCTCTGATCACTGTCCACAAAAAAGGGTAAAGTTCAGATTGACTGCTACCGTAGAGCCGCTCATTGCGCAATGAGTTGGGAGAAGATGGAAGGTACCGATCGGGTGCGTTTCTGCAGCAAATGCCAGCGCCCGGTGTATGACTTCGAGCAAATGCAACTTCCCGAGGCAGAATCGCTCATCTTTCAGAAGGAAGGGAGGCGGAATGTCGTACTGTACAAGAGAGCAGATGGCAAATTTCTCACAAGAAACTGCCTGGTAGGTGTCTGGAAGAAGCTGTCCAGGATGCTGACAATTTCCTGCGGTGTCCTGGCGCTGCTCGGACTAGTTATATTCTTCGCCTTAACCCCACCTCCTGCTCGCAAGACACTAACGTCAGTACCGACAGCCTCCCGAAACAAGACAGTCAAACCAGGACAACCCTCAGGTAACGCCAGAGTGTCAGTGACGGTCATCATGCCTGCAAATCATCAAAATGTGGTGCCCGGCATGAACTCGCACACTTTGCCAAATCTAGTTCAGTCACAAGGCAGCCAGAATCCCGCGATAGGCAATAACACTACTCCGCCGAACCGAGCCACAAGCGCAACTGGTAAATACTTGCCTCCAGGTAACAACCCCACTCAGTCAAATCAAGTCCCGGGCACACCTGCTCCAAGTTTGCCTCCAGCTAACAACCCAACTCAACCAAATCAAGCCGCGGGCGCACCTGCTCCAAATTTGCTTCCAGGTAATAATCCCACTCAACCAAATCAAGCCCCTGGCACACCTGCTCCAAATTTACTTCCAGGTAATAACCCGACTCAGCCAGATAAAGCAACAGATAATACTGACTGGGAGCAACCGCCGAAAAGCAGGTGAGCTATGAACATTGTTACTTTGCCAGACCAGGATAAAGCCTTGGAGCGCAGGCATCTGTTGATTGGTATCACAGTTTTCTACAGGAACCAGAAGCAAGGGAGTAGTCGAAACATGAAGAGTAGCCGACAGTATCGAAACAGTCATGGACAGGCACTTGCCGAAGGAGCAGCAGCCCTTATATTGCTGACGGCAATAATCGTAGGTGGAGTTCTACTCATTTTGGGAACCGGTACGCTCGCATATTACAAGATCAAGCTGGCTACTGTAACAAGTGCTGTAGCGAAAGTGGCGGTGGATGGCAGATACTGGCTGGGCGCTCAGCGTCCAGACTTCAACGCGACCACGGTGCAGAACAACGCCACAACCCTCGCAACCGACCTGCTTGGCAAGGCAGGATTTCCAAGTCAGGTTATCTCCTCCGCCACAGTCACTGTTGACTTTGCCTCAGACCCTAATGCAGCCATCGTGACCATCGCAGTAAGTTATCTTCCCATTGTCTCAGGCGGTATTTTACCCAGCGTTGCATCCATGCAAGATACAGAAGCAGAACCATACATCCTCAACCGCCCAATCGGTGTTCTTCGCGCTGGTTACCAAAATATGTCGGGCGGTACCAGCGATGTAGTAGCAGGTGTGAACGTGCCATGTTACGGCACAGATGTTAGCTCCTCGATTTTAGCGGGACCATCCGCATATCCAGACAAGAGCCTGTTTAATTTCCCCGTCTGGTGCGGAACGGCATACAACGGTATGCCTAGTGCTACCCCGATGAAAGGACCGGAACAAAATGGTTACACCATTACTGGGAGTCATATCCCCGACGACACCAGCACTCACCCGGCTGACAGTACAAGCTGGACTAGCTACTGATGCGCTCCAGAAACAATCAGAACGCTGCTAAAGCTTCGCATGACTGCACTTCTTCACTAGCTCAACTTCGCCACTTTCAGGTACGAAATAGGCAGGTGTGGCATACTGATAACAAAATTCGTCCCTATACTTCGTGCTTGGGCTGGGCAACCCTTACGACTCCAATGACTCCCCCATCCCTGACGGTGGGCATGACTCCAATGGAAATCCGACATACAAACAAAATGCTGGGACAGGATATTAGTCCTGTCATTCCGACCTCTTAACTGCTGACCACTCTTTAAATGTGCATGTGCCTGAGCCGATGTGGATCAAGCAAATTCTGCATGGCTTCATCAATGAGCACTATCAGCTGCTTAAAGCCGGCTAAGGTGGACTCCCCACTCCTTGCCCAACCAGCCGAGAAGAAACACAAAGAATAGAGCAGGCAGACCACACGTAAGTGAACAATGTCCATACGTCGGCAATCCGGGTATATTGGCATATGATAAACTGACGTTTGGTGGAATATGGCTAAGATTCTAGCTGTCGACGACGATGCTCATCTCCTTGCAGTCATGCAGGAGTGGCTTACTCATGAGCAGCATTTGGTGGATGCAGTCGGCACAGGATTAGACTGCTGGGAGCATCTGCAAACTGCTGCTTATGATCTTGTAATCCTGGACTGGGACCTTCCTGATATCAATGGCGTGGATCTATTGAAGAGATATCGCACCGCCGGAGGTACCACGCCGGTTCTGATGCTTACCGGAAGAACATCAGTTGATGACAAGGCAGAAGGGCTGGACTCTGGTGCTGACGACTACATTACCAAGCCGTTCCACATGAAGGAGTTGTTTGCCCGGATTAGAGCAGCCTTGCGAAAAGGTGAGTCACTACCGCCACCCAAGCCACTTGCCACAAGCAATCAAGAGTTGCTCAACAATTACGGACTGGTCGGCACATCGCTTGCCGCGCGCTATGAGTTTATAGATGTCCTGGGTGAAGGTGGCGTGGGAGTTGTCTTTAAGGCCAGGCATCCCATACTGGACAAACTGGTGGCTGTAAAGATGATCCAGAAGAACGAGCTAAATGAAGAAATTGTTGCACGTTTTGAAACGGAAGCACGAGCCATCAGCCACCTGGATCATCCCAACATCGCCACCGTTTACGACTATGGAGTGACGGAGCGCCGCCAGCCTTTCATGGTTATGGAATTCATAGAGGGCAAAACACTCGATCAGGTAATGCGCGAGCGGGGATTGCTTTCATTTGAAGAAGCGCTCGACATCTTGATTCAAATTTGCGACGGCATGTCACATGCTCACAAAATAGGAATCTTGCACCGTGACTTGAAGTCAAGCAACCTGATGCTTAAGGAGGTTGCAGGCAGCCCGGACGTTTTGAAGATATTAGATTTTGGTTGCGCCAAGTTAAGGGGACTGCGTGCTCAAAAGTCGCAAGCTCTTACTTACTCCGGAGAAATTGTTGGCAGCCCGCTATACATAAGCCCGGAACAGATACACGGCAAGGATGCTGACGAGCGCTCAGACGTCTACTCCCTGGGCTGTGTCATCTATGAAGTGTTGACCGACTGTGTTCCGCACGTAGCTGAGGACGCAATTGCGACAATGGTGAAGCACGTAAGCGAAGATGTTCTCCCGTTGCACCAGGCGTGTCCCAACCGGACATTCCCTCATGAAATGGACCAGGTTGTGAGCAAAGTGCTGGAGAAGGACCCAGAGAAGCGATACCAGTCAATGTGTGAGTTAAGAACGGATCTGGAACAATTGCGCCGCAAGGTAGGACTGAAAGGAAGCACCACCTGGTGGCAGAGGCTGGTCGGTCCTCTGGTAAAGAAGCTGAAGCCCAGTGCAACTGCTGACACATCCAGCAGGTTATGACGCAGTACCGCTGCTAGCAGCCTTCTCCATCGCTCCTTTAGTTATTGGCAGGCAAAACCAGAAGGTACTCCCCTGTCCCAGGCGGCTCTCCACACCGATGGTACCTTTGTGCAGTTCAATAATATCTTTGCACACTGCCAGTCCTAGCCCCGTGCCTCCTTTAATACGCGCAGAAGTTGATTTGGACTGTTGAAACCGCTGGAATATTATTGCCAGATCTGACTCCGGTATACCAGGACCTTCATCACTTATACGAACCTCGACAGAACAGTCTCGCTCCTGCACGGCAGCAGTAATCTTGCCTCCTGATGGAGAGAACTTAATAGCGTTCGAGAAAAGATTAACCATAACCTGCACCATACGGTCACCATCAGCATAAACCATGTTGCTGACAGCAGGCACCACGAAAGACACCTTCTTCTCCTCGGCAAGCGGCTGTACAGTCTGCACTGCGCTGTCAAACACGCTTGAGAGCGCAAGAGTGTCACAATGAATCTCCATCTTGCCAGCAGCAATCTTCTCCGCGTCAAGCAGATCATTTATCAATCTGACGATACGCTGCAGGCTGGTTTCACAGCGTTCAACAATCTCCAGATTGCGTCCGGCAATTCTGTCACCATGGATACCTTCTGTCAGCATTGCCAGTGCACCGACCACTGCTGTCAGAGGGCTTCTCATATCGTGAGTAATCATGGCCACGAATTCCTGCTTCTGTCGTGCTTGTTCAGTAATTGTATCCGCCATCTGGTGGAACACCTGGTCAAGCTCTCCAATCTCGTCACTGCCTTCCAAGGTGCGAGCAAGAGGTTCACCTTTTGCAAAACGTTGAGTGTTTTCCATAAGTACACGCAAGCGGCGTGCAGTGTCGCGATTGAAATAGAGAGCCAGTCCAGCTGCTAGCCCAATGCTGGCAAAAATGGCTAACAGCACAAGCTGTTTCAAGATAACTCGACGATATTCTTCAAGCTCTGGTGCGGTTTCAGCAATGCTCTTGCAGTGGAGGGACACTTTGTCAATCTCATCAAACAGATGTCCAAGAAGATTCCGCCAATTAAGGATAAACTCTGTTTTGCGCGATTCGTCACCCATCTCAAGGGCACGCCTGGCTTCATCCATGTACATCACTGCCCGGTCGGAAGCTTCATGCAGAGGCTTGAGCGCTGCTAGTTCGCCAGGTTTATCCTTTTGCAGCTCTGTCAATTCCTTAAAATCAAGAGCGAGCTCTGCTTTGCTCCTCTTATACCGAGCCAGAAAGGACTGATTCGCAGTTGTGCAGTAGTAAACGAGCGCAGTGCTGGCTCCAACTATTAGCTGCGTCATATTGTTCATGTGCCTTTGCACATCTTTTGCATAAGCTTCTCTGCGAATCTCCTGCTCAGCTCCTAAGAGCGCTGTGTAAAGCCAGGCAAAAGTAAACAGCTCAAATGCCAGCGGAACCGCAATTAGAACGAGCCCCTTGTGAGATAGTCTTAGATTTAGACGCATTGTGCCACAACATCCAGCAAGAACCGGATAATATTATGGATCGTTTGCGCAGGTTTCAGACGGATTTTCCTCCCATGATTTCAGATGTTACCAGTCTTGCCAAGGGCGCTTTTCGCGGGTTGCTTGGTGCCGCCTGGATTATCGCATGGTCATGCCTGTCCGTCTGCTCTACAGAACAACGCATAGCTGCTCCGCTGCAAGAGCTGGCTTCACAACAGGCTGACGTTGAGCTGGAACAGCTCAGAAGCGACGCTGACAAGGAGCTCAGACAACGGCATGATGACAAGGCAGAAGCACTGTACAAACAGCTGCTGGCAAAGGCGATCAGATTTGGTGATACCAACGGTGCTATTTCAGATGCTCTGCTGGATCTGGGTCGCTTTTATATGCGCCAGGGCAATAAAAGCGCTGCCGAACCGTATTACAGGCGCTGCTTAAGCTTAAGACAATGTGCAGTTGGTTTCGAAAGTCAATTCCTCGACCCTATCCTCGGAGCATTAACACAAATTACCCTTGACAAGGGTGAGCAAAGCCAGGCTTATTCGTTGCTAACCAGGCTTTTCACTATTCGAGAGCTGGCACTGCCACAAACAGATCCATTGTATTCCGTGACTTTGAAACAGCTTGTGTCACTCAGCATTAAGCTGGCAAGATGGAACGATGCCGAACTTTACCTCAAGCGTATGATTGCAGCCCAGCTGTCAGCAGCTCATGATCTTTCAGCTCTGCAGACTCTGCTTGATCTCGTTGAGATTTACGAAAAACAGCATAAGTTTGACAAAGCCGCAAAGTGTTGGAACCTCCTTTTGCAAACAGGTGACGATATTAACGCCGGTGCCAGTGAACGACACCGTATCGCTCGTGCTGGACTGATTGGAATGTATCTTCAACAAAATAAGACAGTTGAACTGATGAAGCTGCTCACCCCGCCTCAAACTGCCAGCGACATTGGCTCAGCCGCCTCGTCAGGGCAGGACATCCATGCCTCTACCAAGTATGCACAGGCGCTACTCGATCTTGCTGCAGGTTTCCAGAGGCAGCAGAGATTGGATCGAACCGAGGCGTGCTGGAATCTCATCCTGCAGTCGAGAAAATGTGTTGAAAATCCGATGGATAGTCAATCATGCTCTGCTCGAGCTGGTCTTGCACAGCTGTATCAGCAGCAAAACAGAGCCGACGAGCTAGTGAAGCTTCTTGGACCAACTCCAACTACTGCGTCTGAGAATGGTGCCCCATCTATGGCTTCAGCTCAAAATGTGCAGCAACATGCCGAACTGCTAGAGCAGCAAGCTGAAGCCCTGATTAGCAAAGGCAAAACAGCCCAGGCTCTTCCATTGCTCGAGCAAGAGCTTAGGATTCATTCCACTGCCGGCACCGAAGATACTGTCAGTCATGCAGTTGCATTGCACTACCTGTCCTTCTGTCTTGCCGGGGCATCTCGCTATCAAGAAGCTGAGAAGGCATCCACCCATGCACTGGCTATCCGGCGCAAGCTAAAAATGTTTGATTCTGGCTTGACCAACAACCTGGAAGTCCTGGGAAACATATACGACAACCTCAAGCAGCACGACAAGTGTGAGCAAGCATGGAGGCAGGCTGTGCTGGCAGAGAAAAGTTATCCCCGCAGTAAAATTGATCTGGCCTGCGATATCTACTACCTGGCTGGGGCTCTGAATGTCGAGAAGAAGTATGACGAAGCTTACTCTCAGTACAAACAAGCCGTACAAATTGCCGCAACGGTACCAAAAGAGCAATCGCGCAAGGTGCTCTTTCTGAATGCGCTTATCACTAGCTGTATAGACCAGGGCAAACGGAAAGAGGCTCTAGCCTGGTTAAAGAAGCTGCAGAGGCTAACTCCACATGATACTGCGGTTGCAGCAAAGATGAAGCAGCTTGAAGCACAGGCACGCTAGCTATCCAGAACGGGTGCCTTTTTCGGCGCAAAGCTAGTGACCAGCGTAGCTGCCTGCGTATGTTCAAACGCTTGCAGTTCAGAGTCTGACACAGACATACTAGACAATTTGCTTGATTGTCCAAGGGTCACCATGCTGTCCAGCAAGGAGAAGGCGTCTTCGCAATAGCGAGCAAGGGCGCGCCCTTGCGGCAGCACTTGCTCCACTGTAGCTGACAGGCAAAAGTGCGATGTGACACCACTGGCGGTGGCAGTCGCGACATCCTGAACATTCCCGTTGTGCCATGCTGAACGGAAGAGCATTTCAAGAGGAGAGCCTGGTTTTGTCATCAACGTCAAGCTGCGGCTGAACCCCTGATTGTTAAACACAATTTCACCGACAAGCTCTTCAAATGTTGCCGGTCCGTTAGGAAGTACTCCTTGAATGCGCCCGGCTGTCGTGCCGAGCTCCTGGGCGAGCAGCTCCACCAGTCCAACAAAGGCTGCCACTCCCTGCAAATTTATTGTCTTGCCTGGGGTACCAGATACTGGCTGCTTGTTAACACCACCAGAGTTGTTGATTGATTCATTTGAAGTCATAGTGTTAGCGCGAATCCTCTTGTAAACAGAGACCTTGCTCAGGTCACCCTTTCTTTTAATAACGCAGCTATAACAAAAATAAGTCTACTTGCATACCCTGAGAGCTCTCTGCACCCCGGCAGGCGGATCTAACTGCGCACCCGTCTCTTCAACCTGTGCTGGCTCCTCTTAAACAACTTTCAGCCATCAAGCAGTTAGGTTTCAAGACAACAATGACAGGTTATCATGTGGCAGGCTGATATGTCCCTATAATTTTTTCCTGTTTTATCTGGAAGGGTCCACACAATACTATGCCGGCTCCATTGCCAACCAGCGCCAAAGTTGCTGAGACAGACTCGAGCTGTAGCTCAAGGGCTACCCAAAAGCTGATTGGGCGCGCAGTTGCACTGCTTGCTGAATGGGCAGAGATGGTCAAAGTCGAGCACACAGTTTTTGCTTTGCCATTCGCCATGTCCGGACTGGTTCTGTCCAGTAAGTCTTTGCCCAGCTGGGCCGTCGTTTTCTGGACAACAGCTGCCTTTGCTGGCGCAAGAGCTGCTGCTATGACACTCAATCGTCTTATCGACGCCAGAATTGATGCAGACAATCCACGCACAAGCAACCGCTCAATTCCCGCAGGCAGGGTAACCAGGCTGCAGGCAGTCTGGTTTGCTTGTGGCAGCTTTGCTCTCATGGTATGGGCCGCCAGCCAGCTGCCACCAATTTGCCTTCAGTTGTCCCCAATCGCCATTTTTTGGCTGACTTTCTACTCGTACACCAAGCGTTTCACCTGGCTCTGTCACTTCGGCCTGGGGGTAGCTCTTGGCGGCGCAGCTATAGGTGGTTGGCTGGCAGCATCAGGATCTCTCTTTTGCCCTGCTCCCTGGCTCTTGGCTGCTACTGTCACAACCTGGGTAGCTGGATTTGATCTTATTTATGCTTGTCAGGACATTGAATTCGATCGCAGCTCCAGACTCTTTAGCCTACCAGCCAGATTTGGCGTGGCGCCAGCTCTGCGCACCTCAAGCGCCCTTCATATAGTCACAGTAGCGGCTCTGGCTGCTCTCGGCTTCACACTGGGGCTGGGGGCTATCTATTGGTCCGGCATGACTTTGGTTGCCGTTATGTTGTACTGGGAGCATTCTCTAGTCAGTCCAACAGATCTTTCACGGGTCAATGCCGCTTTTTTCAATATAAACGGTTGGGTAAGCATTGCTGCTTTTCTCTCCATACTTCTGGACAGGCTTCTTTAGGCTAGCTGAAAACGAACATATCAATTGCGCAGGCAACCAAAGGCAGGCAGTTCGTAGCCTCGCTAAATCAGCTCCTCTATTGCAATGATGACTGAAAACAAGGTCGAATCGGCAAAGAGGTTGCTTGCCAGCGGCATGTAGCCGAGCGATGTTGCAAACAGCTTACGAATGTTGCCAACCAGCAACTCAACTCGCATCAATATCTATTTTGCTGACTGTTCTTTCTGCTTCCTTGGGAAGGAACAGGATGCAGGCAATTATGAAAACTGCGATAGCTGCCGAGGCAGAATAGCGACTCAACGCCAGTCCGCCAGCTGCAAGTGGTTTATCGAGAAAATCGCCAACTGTAGCTCCGAGCGGTCGAGTGAGGATAAACGCAGCCCAGAACAAAAGTGTGCGAGACAACTTCGTCCAGAAATAGGTGGCAGCGACAATCACTAAGCCAGCAGAGAATAGAAGTGCGCCACCTTCGTAGCCGAGCCCAAGTCCCGTCTTTGGGTCAGCCACCCAATCACCAAGGGCGGTGCCCAGTGTCTGCGAAAACATGATCGTGCTCCAATAGAAAACCTCGGCCTTGCGCGACGTTATGTTATTGACCGATACGGAACCGACCGACCAATACCAAACGGACAGGCAAGCAATTAGGAGTACAAACAAAATCGACGACCCTCCGAGATAGCCAACCCCAAGAGAGCGATCAAAGAGATCGGCAAGCGTTGTACCGGCCGTTGTGGTTGCTACGATAACGGACCAGAACAAGAAAGGGCGAAATCGCTTAGTAGCGATTTGGGCGCTAACAACTACCACTAAAATGGAGGCAAAAATTGCAGTGCCAACTAGATATCCGAGGTTCATCGACATAGTGACCGCGTCGCCTGCGGTCTCACCTAATGTCGTCGCTGCAATCTTTATGATCCAGAAAAATATCGTTACCGCTGGAACTTTGCCTACAATTGTTTGTGCATTGTCATCAGCGATTAGTCCTGGCGCTTTACTCATTGCCTGTCCTTCTTGCCGATGTAAGATGCCCCTAAGAAGTTTCTGTGTTCAATTCCTGTCCAACCATGACTTGTTCTGTGAACACGACACTCAGGATAACTGATCTAATGATTCTAAAACAGTCTGGGGCTCTGCATTTTACAATTCAGATTAACAACTCTTAATCATACGGCTCAGGACATTTTGTCCCTCGTGCAGTCTTGAGGGGTTTTGGAAGATGCTTTTTTGACGAGAAGAAGCAGTTCAGCACTCCCGGAGACGACAGGAGCAAGGTCAAGTTTGTCGGACATGACACAATTGCTCGTGGTATCAAAGCGGTCTTTTTGCCAGGTCATGAAGTCGATATGCACTCTTTTATCACCTACCTGGTATCAACAAGAAAAGATGTCATAAATGGGATGATGGACGATCCACTTATTAGAAAACAACTGTCGTTAGGTGCTCTTACGTCCACAGACAGGTTTATTGCCAAGACATCAGCCTGGGGCAAAAAGACGGATCCCAAACTTTCAGTTCTCATATTGCAAGGTAGTCACGATAAATGCATCGCAGCTAAACATGTAACACAACTTATGTTGCGCTAAAGCGCAGAGGCGATTGCGCTGGCCATCTGTTGTGTCGTCGCTGTACCACCCATGTCGTAAGTGCGGACTTTGCCTTCAGCTATAATGCGCGCAACTGCGCCTTCAACTGCGGCGGCTTTCTGTGTCTCTCCCAGCCACTCCAGCATCATCTTTGCTGCCAGTATGGTGGCAATCGGATTGACCTTTTGTTGACCGGAGTACTTGGGGGCAGAACCATGAGTTGGCTCGAACACAGCCACTTTGGCACCAATGTTGCCTGAACAACCGAAGCCGAGACCACCAACCATCTGGGCACACAGATCACTGACTATATCGCCGTAGAGGTTGGGTGCTACCAGAACATCGTAGTTGAAAGGATTCTTCAGAAGCCACATTGTAATAGCATCGATGTTTGCATTGTCTGCTTGAATCGACGGATATTCTGAGGCAACTGTACGGAATATTTCCAGAAACAGACCATCTGTAGCACGCACAACATTGGCCTTGTCTACACAGGTGACCTTCTTGCGCCCATGTTTGACTGCATAATCGAAGGCAGCACGGACGATCCTCTCTGATCCTTTGCGAGTGTTGATTTTGCAAGAGATGGCGTAGTCGTCACCACTGAGCTGGGCAAAGGGGGCGAAGTTCTTCGAGCTCACCGCCAGGACATCAGAAACTGCCTGCGGCACAGGAAAGAACTCCACTCCAGCATAGAGGTCTTCTGTATTTTCTCTAAAGACAACAAGGTTAATCCCTTCCTTGTAGTTAGCCGGATTGCCTGGGTAGGCTCTGATTGGTCTGAGGCAGATATACAGATCAAGAAGCTGCCGCATGCGCACTATTGGTGAGCGGTAGACAAGTCCTTTACATTTCAACTTAGCCTCAAGCTCTTCTTCGGCCGCCTTGACCGGCTTTGAGGTGATGGCACCAAACATTGCTGCATCAACATTATGCAAAACATCAATGGTGCGTTGCGGCAACGCATCACCCTCGCTGCACCAGTAATCCCAGCCAATGTCGCCATGAACATACTCGGCTGAAAACCCCACAGCATCCAGTACTATGCGTGCAGCATCGCACACTTCCCAACCGATACCGTCGCCAGGCAACCAACCGATACGATAGTTTCGTGACATATCTTAGATCCTCTCTCCGCGCACAGATGCTTTTAACAGTTCGGCCGCATACGGAACCAGTCCACCGGCGTCGATTAGGAACTGGTGGTAACTTTGGTGCGGCGTTATCGAAAATGTTTTTCCGCTTTGTTCGTTGCGAACAGTGGTTGCTGCTATGGACAGAGTATCGCCCTCGGCAGCTTCAATGCGAGGAACAATTACAGTCCGAATGCCAAGACGTGATGCATTATCAAGAAAGATGCGGGCAAAGCTTTTGGCCACTATTACAAGACCATGTCCTGCAATTGATGATGCTGCCTGTTCACGGCTGGATCCGCAACCAAAGTTGGCACCAGCCACGATTATGCTACCTGGCAGGATGGCACCAGAAACCAGTTGGCGGTTGAACTCTTCGTCGTTATTGACCTTGAAACAAAAGGCAGGTGTTTTTTTTGAATCAGTACAGTATAGATAAGTGCCCGGATAGATGATGTCTGTTGAGATATCATTGCCGAATACTTTCACAACTTTTGCAGACAATGTGTGCTTTTCGTTCATGCTTGTATTCCTTCCGGCTTAGTTATACGACCAGTAAGAGCACTTGCTGCTGCAACGCGGGGAGCGCAAAGGTAAATGAATGCTTTTGCACCACTACCCATGCGCCCGACAAAATTCCGGTTTGTAGTAGAAAGCGCTGTCTCACCTTCAGCCAAGATACCTTCATGAGCACCGACACAACAGCCGCAGCCCGGGTTCATAATAGTTGCCCCTGCTGCTCGCAGAGCCTCAAGATGCCCTTCCTGATTTGCTTCGCTCCAGACCCGCCAGGAGGCGGGGAAGACCAGCATACGCACACCACTGGCAAGACGCCTGCCTTTCAAGATAGCAGAAGCAGCAGCAATGTCCTCCTGGCGTCCGTTTGTGCAGCTTCCCAGGACTATCTGGTTGACTGCTGTACCCGCCACGGCACTTATCGGCTTCACATTGTCGACAGTGTGCGGGCAGGCAACCTGGTAATCAAGCCCGGAGACGTCTACCACAACCTCGCGCTCATAGACAGCGTCAACATCGGGTGTCACACGGGGAATCATACCTGACACACAGGCGACAGTGCGGAGATATTTTTCTGTCGTATCGTCTGCAGGAATGATACCGGAGGTTGCTCCAGCTTCTACTGCCATATTGCAAAGTGTCAACCGACCGCTCATTGACATGGCTGCAATGGTGCTGCCATGAAATTCAATTACACGATTTGTCGCCCCGTCTGCAGTGAGAAGACCGATGAGATGCAAAATCAGGTCTTTGGCAGTGACACCAGGGCGGAATTCGCCATTGATGACCACTTTGATAGTGGCGGGTACATCCATATTTAAAACTTTGCCAAAAGTCCAGATAGTTGCCATCTCAGTGACGCCGGTGCCAAAGGCAAAGGCACCGAGCGCCCCGTGTGTAGTTGTATGTGAATCGGTACCGACAACTACCATACCAGGCAACACATAGCCATTTTCAGGCAGCACCTGATGACAGATACCGCCACGGACACCGTCAATATCGTGGAACTTACTTATGCCGTGCTGAGCGACAAAATTGCGTATCATCTTTTGATTGTTAGCCGTATCGACATTAGGTGCCGGCACACGATGGTCAAAAATAATGGCAATTCTAGAAGGGTCCCAAAGCTTGACAGGGCAGTCAGCTACACGGTGAATCTCAGCGTGTTGTGGAATTGCACCAGAGGCGTTCTCATGCGACATAGCCAGATCAACAGCAAATCTCACCTGCTCGCCTGGCGTCACGACATCCTGTCCCGAGGCCCGGGACAGGATCTTTTCAACAACAGTCATGCCCATATAATCATCCTCACTTACCGTACTTGGCGCTCATTGTTGCTTCAGGCAGATATTTTTCTTCCAGCTTGCGGTACTCAGGAAGCCCAACAAACTCCGTATACTCCTTGAAACTGGAAAGCCAGTGTTTCTGTCCTTCCAGCAACCCGGTAGGTGAGGCTTTGAGTGCTGTGAAGAAGTCGGTCAGAGACTTGAGCATAACCATAATCGATGCCACTGGTATGCTCACCCTTGCCACACCGATAGCAGCCAGTTCTGGAATCGGGATAAGTTCGGTCTTGACGCCTGTGACAGCATCCATGAGGTTGACTGAAAGAAGACCGCCACAGCTGTCGTTGACAAATTCAGCAGCTTTGACAATATCAGCTCGTGTAGCTATACCATCGATAAAGACCATATCAGCGCCAGAGCGCAGATACAGTTTGCAACGTTTTAACACCTCTTCCATGCCGTGGGAAGCAAAAGCATCAGTACGGGCATTAATGACTATGTGCTGCTGCAGGCGTTCGCGCACATCTACCATGGCGCGAATCTTGCCGGCCATCTCCTCGGCAGGAATAACCTGCTTTCCGGACATGTGCCCACAGCGTTTTGGGAAGACTTGATCTTCTATGTTGACACCAGCCACACCCATAGCAATGAGCTTCTCAGTAATATGAGCTGCATTGATAGCATTGCCGCCACCTGTGTCTATGTCAGCCATGACAGGAATGTCGACAGCGCGCACTATATGCTCTGTTATATCGAGAACTTCTTTCATATCAATAAGCCCAACGTCAGGCTTACCGATGAGGCTGCCAGCAAGCCCAAACCCGCTAACTTGCATCGCCGCAAAACCAGCCTTTTCAATGACCATTGCCGAGAGTGCATCGTGACAACCAGGAGCAACAAGGGCTTTCCGTTGTTTTAATCCTTCCAATAACACAAGTGCTTTTGATTTGTCGGTAGTCATGGCTCCTCCCTTGATGGACCTGTTAACCAGCCTGATTATGATATATGCGCCAATGCGCTTGGAAACAAGCTTTCGCAAATATTGGCTCATACCATGTCCGCCAGGAAAATACAAGAATGCACTCTCTATTTGCAGCCCTTGCGCGCCTGACTATGTGCAGTTTGTAAGCTCCTGGCGCACAGGCAGCAGCTCTTAGTCCAAGATATTATTGGGGCAGGCAGAATCACCAGCAGGCTTCAGCGCTAAGGGTCCTGAGACTCACGCGCTCCAGCCTTTCATTATGAGTAAAGCTGCACTCTTAATTTAACTATCTTTGCAGGCAGCCTCTGAAGCATCTCTTCAGCCAGCAGTGCTCGAAAACCTTAACAGGCGCTCGTCAGAACATCTGCATCCATGAGATAATTGTTAGTAACGAGGTTAATTGAGTTCAACTCAAGATGCTCTTTCCTCAGCAATCATAGGTAAATCGCTGCAGTCCGAGATCAATCCTCTAGCAACAGACGTCCATTCTTACGGAAATGTGATAGCAGCCGACCCAAAGCTGTTTTCAACACGGCACGCATCAGCAGGGACCATGCAGGCACAGGGGCAGCCGGAGTACACCGGTAATCCGCCACCTGTTTTTACCTCACATGAGTATCCAGCGCCAATTTGACGGCGTCCGCGACTGTCCAGTCACAGCGAGCTGCCGGACAGCTGAAAGATAAGCAGATTAGAAGGGTTCGCTCCCACACAGCAAGGATAATTATCAATGAACACAATATCTTTTGGAAAACGTGAACGCCGGAGATTTATGGCAGCAGGACAGTTGAATGCTTGGGTGCCTGAGGTCGGTCCGGCAGTATATGCAGTCACTTACAAGAAAGATCCAGGCGGACGCCCTGGGAGTCATACAGTGCTCTATTTCGGCGAAGCTGATGACCTGTGCTCACAGGCACACACAATTAATAACTTTGTGGGCAACTGGTGGAAGAAATTTGGTAGGGACGACAGCGAACTGTACATCTGCATCCATCCAATGCCTGGCTCCAGCCCTAATGAGCGCGCTGAAATTCAGCACCAGTTGATTCAAGAGTACGATCCTCAGGCTAATTAGTCCGTCCTATCAACTACCGCTACGTTGAACACAGGAAGCATTGTAGAACTCCAGTCACACTCCATCCGCAGTTGACTTGCATCTGAGCGTCAGGCTAGACATACTGCACATCTAGCAACAGCTACTCTTGACGAGCAGTTTGCTGTAATATGCTCAATGCTCCTGCTGAGAGGCTGTTTTTTTATGATGTTGAACACCTGGTTGAAGATTTCACGTTTCATTCCAACCACCGCCTTTGTGCTTGCCTGCAGCCAGACGTTGCTTGCCGGGCCAGCTCTGGCAGGACCTGCAGAAGATGCATACAACCGTGGGCTAGATCTCAAGGGTAACGGCAAAATTCCGGCAGCCATCAGATCTTTTGATCAGGCTATCAGTTTGAACCCGAAATACAAAGATGCCTATGGCACCCGCGCTGTATTGCTCAACTTACTCGGTCAACACCAGAAGGCTGCTGACGATTGCACTCAGATTATCACTCTTGATCCAGGCAATATTCAGTTTCTCACCTTGCGGGGACGACTGTACTACAAGCTTGGCAAGTATCAGCAAGCAGTTGTTGACCTGACTCGTGTGATTTCAATCACACCAAGAAATGGAGAAGCTCTCCTCTTTCGTTGCCAAGCTTATGAGAAGCTTGGCAAGCCTGATTTAGCCCGGCAAGACCAGGAGAAGGCAGCACAGTTAGGCTTTAAACCAGGGATGTTTTAATAGCTGCTGCCGACTGATATAAAAAACAATGAGACTGAAGCTGAATGCTATCTGAGAAGGAACATTCTTATATGAGAAATCAACGCATGACCGCTCGCTGTAGTGCTATTGCAGCCGCTGTTCTAGTCTGCTCCAGCGGATGTGGTCAGGATTCCCGCGACAAAGAGATTACCCAGCTTACTAAGCAAGTGCATGAGCTGCAATCGGAAAATGCAGCCTTGCGTTCATCTTTGTTTTTAGCACAGGCGGTTGAGAAACAGGCGCTAACAGTTGTAGCTACACAAGGAATTTCCAGCCGTTCAGCGATAGATGCCGCTCACTCAGGCAGCACTGCCACTACTGCAACAGCTCCGTCTGCTACGCCTGCGACAGCGATACCTGCAACACAACTCTTCTCAGACCTCGCCGGTGCGCCTAATCAAGCATTAATTGAAGCGCTCGCCAGAACCGGCATCTTTAACGGATTGGGCAAAGAGTTCAAGCCTTATAAACCAATCAGTCGTGGAGAATATGCTGCCTGGCTGGTTAACGCCAACAATGCACTCCAGGCACAGTCCAAACAGATTCACTTTGCTCCGCAGTTGCCGCCCCAGTTCAAAGATCTTCCAGCTAATCATCCTTTTTTTAAATATGTGCAAGCTCTGGCAAATGCTGGTTGGTCAGTAGGCTATGAAGACGGTACATACCGTCCAGATAAAGCTATTACCCGCGAAGAGATGATAGGAATGAAGGTACCTGTCGATTTAGGAAAGGTAAGTGAACCGCAAAAGTCACAGATGTCCTTTGTCTGGAAGTTTAGCGACGCCAAAGATGTAGACAACCGTTTTTCAGGCTATATCCATGATGATTTCTATATCTCCGGTCCCAATGGTGGCAACATCAAGCGTGCTTTCGGCACGCTCGGCGCCTTGCGACCAAAACAAGCGGTCATGCGCTGCGAAGCTGCAGCAACATTATGGCAGTTCGGGCACGGCGATTGGGCGCGCACTGCCGGGGTCTCACCGGTTGTCTCACGTGGCACCTCCTAAAACAGAGCGGGTAACAGGCTATCACAATCAGTGAGCCCGGATGCGGTCGGAAGTTGGCAAGCGGAACTGCTTATCACAGTCGGCAAGAGTGCAACGCCTGGAACTATCAGGTAAAATCTGCACAGGAGGATGAACAATGACGAGCACACCAACAGATCCATTTAGACAATGCTTCAACTGTCAGACAGAGTTGCGCACCCGGCATACATGCCCTTCCTGTGGCAGACCAGTTGTAATTACAGATCTTCAATACCTCAACAATATAGAAAGATTAGCGCAACAGCTAATTGAAACAGCTTATCTCTCAGCACTACCGTTAGATGTGGAAGCAGATCATGACGAGAATCGTGATCCTCTTCTCATTAGCCTGGAAGATCTGGCGCGCGAGTTGAAGCACTGGCATTATCCAGGAGATGGTTGCACAGAATAGCCCCACTCTTGCCCGTACCCACATTATTCAGCAAGTTAGCTTATCGACGAGAATCACCCATGATATTTACCACCTGCCTCCGGCGTGCTCAAACATTTGTCATAGCAGCTTTTATAGCTGTTGCTATTGGCTGCCTGGCTCTCACTTCCCAGGCACAGCCAGAGGCGCCACAGGCAGAACAGGAGCCGGTCTATGTATATCTAGGCGGCATGCCGGTGGTGGCTGTATACAACAAGCTCGGTCCATTGCCGATAGCAGAGCGCGCTCGACTGGTACAGGAGCGCATTGATCACATTTTGCATTCCCAGAAACTTTCTCCTGAAGATTTTCACATTGTCATGGATAACGGCAACGCCAGCCTGTTTTATCACGACGACTACATTATGATGGTCACAGCAGAAGATGCGACATTGCTGAAGAGCACCAGCAGAAGACTGGCAGAGGACTATTTAAGACGCTTGCAGACAGCCGTTCGGCTCTATGTTCAAGATACTCGCCTTGACCGCATGCTAATTTCTGCCGTTCTGTCAGTATTAGGATTATTTGGCATCACACTGCTTGCCACCATGTTGGCTCGCTGGTCAGACGCTACTGTAGGACTGCTTCTGTCTTTTCTCGGCAGCCGACCGGTTGGCAAAGAACTTGCAGTTTCGTCACTGGCTAGAGATACTATCGCCTCGGTCTTGCGTTTTATTGTCCAGACACTCTTTTTCGCTTCCTTTGCCGCATTGCTCTTCACCTATATTTATTTAGTTCTTAACTCCTTCCCCTGGACCAAGTATTACGCCAGCCAGCTGTTAGACAAAACTGTAACGCCACTTTTAGCCGGGCTACGTTATGCCACCACTTTGACACCCAATATCTTTATTGTCATGGCTATTATTTATGTAGCTTACGTGGCAATAGCTTTCTTCCGTTTTGCCGCCAACGAGATGGCAGCCGGAAGGCTCTCTCTTAACGGTTTTGATTCAGACTGGGCAGAGCCGACTTATAAGTTGATCAGAGCTTTAGTTATTTTCCTGGCCATTGTTGTTGCTGCTCCTTACCTGCCTGGCTGGGGCTCACCTGCTTTCTCGCAATTAGGTCTTTTTGTCGGCTTGCTCATATCACTGGGTTCTACCGGCGCAGTCAGTCATCTTGTCGGAGGAATTATTCTCACCTATACAAGAGCCTTCCGTGTTGGCGATCGCGTCAAAATAAGCAATCAAATAGGCGATATTGAAGGTAAGTCACTGCTTACCACTTCAATACGCACAATAAAGAATGAGCTGGTCACATTTCACAACAGCCTGGTCATCGGCTCTGAGATTGTCAATTACAGCGCAATCGCTCGCGAGCGGGGACTTATTCTACACACATCAGTCACAATCGGCTATGACGCTCCCTGGCGCCAGGTGCACGAGCTGCTCATCGCAGCTGCCCGTGACTGCCAGCAGTTAGAACGTGAGCCAGCCCCGTTTGTTCTCCAGAGATCGTTATCCGACTTCTATATCGAATATGAAATCAATGCTTACACACGCGATGCAAGCAGTATGGTACAGACTTACTCCTTCTTACATCAAAACATTCAGGACAAATTCAACGAAGCTGGGCTCGAAATTATGTCTCCTCATTACAGCTCCCTCCGAGACGGCAATAAGATGGCCATACCTGACAATTATCTGTCGCCAGCCTACTCAGCTCCAGCTTTTCGACTCTCGCACCCGGGAGACAAGCCACATGATAATGCTGCAGAGAAGGTCTGATTAGCTGTCAGCAGCTGCACCGGGTAGCCTGCCAGTTATAATTCTGACAACCGGATGCAGCCACGCCGGTGCCAGGTGGAGGCATCTGTGGCTGCTTGACCGCCCTGCAATCTGGGTATAAGTCCTCTGGAACTGCCAGGGGATAGACAGCAATGATAGGATGACTATCCATGCAAGCGTGGTGTCGACTAATCTGCCTTATTCTTTGCCTGTCCATGACGGCCGGGGCAGCACGCGCGTTGCCTAACCCGAGCCTGACTGTGGAAACACCTGTGTACGACAAATGGGCGCTCATTGTCGGCATCAGCAAATTCAAAGATTCATCAATTAATCTGAAATATTCAGCTAAAGATGCGCGAGACTTTTACAACTTTTTGATTCGGGAAGGCAATTTTGCTCCCGATCATGTCAAGATGCTTATCAATGAAGAAGCCAGCCGTGAAAATATCCTGTCAGCCTTAGGAGACAAATGGCTGCCCCGGGTGGCTAATCCTAACGATCTGGTTGTTATTTATATCTCCAGTCATGGCAGCCCTTCAGGTATGGATGTCGGCGGTGTCAACTACATAGTGGCCTATGACACTAATAAAGAAAGCCTCTTCTCAACCGGAATACCGATGCAAGACCTGGTTCGCATTATTAAAGGACGTGTACACTCCGACCGCATCGTTCTTATTCTTGACGCTTGTCACAGCGGAGCTGCCAATCCTGATGGCAAAGCTGTCTTTCATCAAGGTAATGTCAATGTAGACGATATTGTTGCCGGAACTGGGCAATTGGTCATCTCTTCCAGCCAGCCTGATCAAGTTTCCTGGGAATCAAAAGGCGAGCCCAACGGTGTTTTCACTAAATTTTTAATTGAAGGGCTGAAACACAACGGAACAAAGACTACTCTAGGTGAAGCTTACGGCTTTATGAAAGACAAGGTACAGGAAGAAGTCTTAAGTGAGCGCGGCGTTTTGCAGACACCAGTTTTAAAGAGCAAATGGGAAGGCAAAGAGCTGGCACTTCTAGCCCCACCAGCCAGACCACGTCCTGGTCTCAAAGAACAGCCTGCTTCGGCAGCAGAGCCTGCAACAGTCAGGTCACCAGCTGCTACAGTTCCAGCTACAGTTCCAGCTAAGCCACAGCCGGCAGAAGAGTCACAAGCAACTCTCTGGGACACTTATATGGACACTGCCCGTCGCCAGCTGCTAGACAAGCACTTTCTTGAAGCCAGACGCATGCTTAACGAAGCCCAGAAGGAGGTTGAGAACGCTACGCCTGGCGATCCCCGCCGCACCTCCACCTTAATGGAGCTGGCTGAAGTATGCTACCTGGAAGGTAAGTTCAATGAAGCCGAACCTATGTACTGGCGTGTCGTCTCTGACTTAGAGAGCACAGGCGGCGCCGACAAGCCTCAAGCAGGCACTGCTTTAGCGCGCCTGGCTGGTATTCAAGTTGCTCGCGGACAATATGCAGATTCTGAGAAGCTGGCTGCTCGCGCTTTGTCTATTCAAGAGAAGACCAGACAGGACGATCCAGCAGCTGCTGCCAGGACTCTAGCAATCATGGCGGCAGCAGCTCTGGGAAGAAATGACAGCAAAGAAGCAGAAGCTCTCTCCCGACGAGCATTAGCTGGGCTAGAAGCGTCTCCGGATGCCAACGAACAGGAGCTCGTCAAACTGTTGTGCTGCCTCAATAAGGCTCTCATAGCTCAAGAGAAGTTTGCTGACGCTGAACCAACTGCCCAGAAAGCTGTCACCCTTGCTGACAAGAGTTTCACTGCCAATGCATCCGAAACAGCAGAATGCCTGGAAATCTATGCGCAGGTCTTAGCCAAACTGGATCGCACAGCAGAATCAAAGCGTTGTGACATTAGAGCAAAGTCTATTAGAAGAAAACTGAGCAAAGAGTCGACTTATCGCTAAAATAAGCTGATTCGCTCTCAGGAGGTTTGCAAGTGAACATGCGTCCACTGGTAAGTGTCATTCTTATTTGTTGTTTGAGCTGGTCGGCAGCTCGACAGGTTTATGCCCAGGACTCGACAGTTGCTCCGTTCCATGACAAGTGGGCAATTGTAGTCGGCATTAGCAAGTTTAACGACTCTTCCTTCGACCTTAAGTTTGCAGCAAACGATGCCCACGACTTTTACAACTATCTGATTGCCGATGGACATTTTGCACCTGATCATGTCGCATTACTGCTCGATGGTGATGCGACAAGACAGAATGTAGTCTCGACCTTAGCTGAACGCTGGCTGCCAGCTTTAGTTAAACCAGGCGATCTGGTTGTTATTTATTACTCCAGCCATGGCTCTCCTGTAGATGCAAATGTAGGCGGAGTCAACTACCTCCTCACTGCCGACACGAGCAAAGACAACCTTTATGGCACAGGCATCGCCATGCAAGACCTGTCTAAATTAATAAAAGAGCGCATTCCCACAGACAAAGTGGTTCTCATCCTCGATGCTTGCCACAGCGGTTCTTTAACAGGCGAAGGAAAAGGTCTCCAACGCGAGACTAATGTCAATGCACAAAGCGTGGCTAGTGACAGTGGGCGCCTTGTCATAGCTTCAAGCGAGCCCAACCAGACCTCCTGGGAGAGCAAAGATCACCCTAATGGGGTTTTTACTTATTACCTCATAGACGGACTGAAATCAAAAGGTGACCAGACAAAGCTTGACGATGCTTTTAATTATATGAAAGAGAAGGTTCAGGAGGAGGTTTTGCAAGTGCGTGGAGCCATGCAAACCCCGGTTATGAGCGGCTCGCTTAATGCTCATCAGGTAGCTTTAGCCACACCAGCCGCCGCTCCAGTCACAGTACCTTCTGAGCTACAACCGCCCAAGCCTGCCGGACTGGTTCCATCCGCCCAGGCGACACCGCAGGCAGTAGCAGCCTCTTTGCCAGGAATATCAATCCAGAGCCGCCTCTGGGAAACAAGTGTGGAAAACGGTCAAAGGGCACGACGTGAAGGGCACTATGGCGAAGCAGAAAAGCTTCTTGCAGAAGCCCTCAAGCAAGCCGAGACCTTTGGCGACCAGGACGCCAGACTGGCAACCAGTCTCAACGCCCTGGCACAGCTAAAAACAGCCCAGGGTAAATATGCAGATGCCGAGCCGCTTTTCCGAAAAGCTCTGACAATTAGAGAGAAAGCCAGCGGCTCAAATGGCGCGGATCTGTCCGAGACCTTAAATAATCTAGCTGAACTGCTTCTTGCTAAAGGTAAATACACTGAATCAGAGGCTCTCTTGCACAGAGCTTTGACAATCCGCGAAAAGTCATCAGGAGCAGACAGCCTGCAAGCTGTTCAAAGCCTCAATACGCTGGCCGAAGTTCTTTATGCTAAAGGTATGTTCACGCAGGCGGAGGATGCAGTGGCTAACGCCTCCGCCATGTTGCAGAAGGTGTCAGCAAGCACTGATTGTCCAGAGCTTGCCCACAATCTGTTGATGTCCGGCAAGCTTGCTTTAGTAAACGGACGTACCAATGACGCGCGCAAGCTCTTACAACGGGCTACCGACATGGAAGAGAAGTTGCTTGGCTCCGAGCACCCAGATCTCATAGGCAGTATTAATGCCCTGGCAGAACTTTACACTTATCAGCAGAAGTATAGCGATGCCGAGCCGCTACTGTATAAGTCACTGGCTATCGGCGAACAATCACTCAGCCCAGACCACCCGCTTGTAGCTGATAGTCTCAACGACCTTGCTCTTATCTCAGAGCTTAAGCTCAAATATCCGCAGGCGGAAGCCAATTATAAAAAGGCCCTCGAGGTAAGAGAGAAAAGCCTGGGTAATAATCATCCAGCAGTAGGACAAAGCTTGATGAATCTGGGCTGGTTGAGCTATGTACAGGAAGACTATCCCAAGTCAGACTCTTTGTTCAGAAAAGCTCAAACTGTGACTGAAAAGGCCCTCGACTCAGACAACCCTAAAGTCATCACCACACTGGAGTACTACTCTTACCTGCTGGCAGCTACCAGCCGCCGCAAGCAAGCATCAGAGCTGGCAGCTCGCATCAAGTCGCTCAAGGCCAAGAACAAGCTTGCCAACCCCAAAGCAAAAGGCAACCTTGACGAACGTATTCTTAATCTGCGTGCATCAGCACTAAAAGAGCAGCACAAAGAAGATTCCAAACGGAGGCGCTGAGGGTTGCTCGAGCATAGTTAAGCTTGCGAACACTGAATTTGCATCTTGCTGCATTTCCACCTCTATCTTAAGAACAGTTCAAGCGAGGTATTATTGAACTGACTGCTGTCATCTTCCTTCGGTGTATGCGCAACAACATGGCTAATAAGCGGTCTCAACAGATACAACCTGGTTCAACTCTTGCAGGCCGGTATGAAATCATCAGGGTGCTGGGCGAAGGTGGCATGGGTTGCGTCTTCCTGGCACAGCACAAGCAGGTAAAGCGCAATTATGCTCTTAAACTTTTGTGGCTCACTGCCAATGACAACCAGCGCACTTATCAACGTTTCTTGCAAGAGGCAAGGGTAGCTGGATCTTTTGATCATGCCAACCTGGCGTCAGTCTATGATTATGGTGAAACTGAGGATGGACATCCTTTTATTGTCATGGATTTTGTCGACGGCGTCTCCTTGCATTCAATACTGGAGCAGGAAGAGCAGATCGACCTTATCCGAGCAATCAAGATTTTTTTGCAGATCTGCGCTGGTCTGACCCATATACATGGGAAAGGTCTTGTGCACAGAGACCTCAAGCCGGCAAACATCATGGTGGTTCAAAGCAACCATGGCAACGGTGACAGTAGTAATAAAGAGAAGGGCAGCAGACAGGACAGTGATCACGCTGAAGAGCAGATCAAAATTGTTGATTTCGGCATCACCAAGATCTTAGCCAAGTCCAGTGAGTCAGATGAAGATTCAACCAAGGCTGGCGAAGTTTTTGGCAGCCCCTGCTATTCAGGTCCTGAGCAGTGCCTTGGTTATCCGGTTGATGCACGTTCAGACATCTATGCGCTTGGCTGTTTGATGTATCACACTTTGACAGGCAAAAGGCCGTTTGAAGGCGAAACCGCCATCGAGACTATAGTAATGCAACTGCATCAGTCGCCGCTGCCGTTCTCGGCAATATGCCCGGACAGGCGCATGCCGCACCTGCTGGAGCAGATTATCTTCAAATGCCTGGAGAAGAGACCTGAAGATCGCTATTCATCAGCCTCTGCTGTAGCAGAAGAGCTGACCGCCGTTCTCAGACGACTTACTGGAAGCCAACAAAAGCCTGGCTCGCTTCAAGCCAATATAGACACTGTCAAGCTCAACCCTGTTGGAAGCAGCAAAAAGAAGGCTGGCGCGTTTCATCTAGTCACCATACTGGCAGCCATTTTGGCCCTGGTGGCTCTCGCATTTTTCCTGTCTGTGAAGTATAGAACAGTAAAGCATCCCCAGGTGACACAGCCGGCAGCCACCAGAGACAGTCGAGCCGCAGCCTCTGAATCTGCCTCTCAATCAGTCACTGATACAGCTCCAACCATACCGAAGCGCCCCACTGAAGCACAACATCTGCAACCTCCTTCTTCACCAGCTACTAAGACAGAGCCAGCCAACTAGGGCTGGCTTGTGGGGGAAAGAACTCAGAGATAGATCTCTTTACATAAATAAGTTAGTTACACAAGCACGTCAGGACGGCAGAAAAGCGTTCCCCAGACGCTGCACAATTCCGCCTCGCAAGGAGATCGGCAAGACAAGAGTCCGTGGGGTACGGTATGATTTTTCGCATTCGACACGGACCCCTGCCAGAGAGATATCATGCCTAAACTCATTCTTTTACGCCACGGCGAATCGCAGTGGAATCTTGAAAATCGCTTTACAGGATGGGTGGACGTGCCTCTTTCACCAAAAGGCGAGCAAGAAGCAAAGCGCGCTGGTGAACTGCTCAAAGATATGCCGATAGACAAGCTATACACATCGGTACTGCAGCGAGCAATTAACACTGCCAAACTTGCTCTTGAAACCCGCGGCGGCAATAATGGGCTGCCAACTGAATATGACCAGGCTCTCAATGAGCGCCACTACGGCGATCTGCAGGGACTGAACAAAGCAGAGACAGCAAAACAGTACGGCGCCGAGCAGGTACATATCTGGCGCCGCTCCTACGATATACAACCGCCAAACGGGGAGAGCCTCAAGGACACAGCAGCCAGGACTCTGCCTTATTTCAATGAAAAGATTATCCCTGACATTAAAGCCGGCAAGAATGTGTTAGTCGTAGCCCACGGCAACAGCCTGCGCTCAATTGTTATGTCGCTCGACAATCTCACTCGCGAACAGGTCATCGAGCTCAATATTCCCACTGGTGTCCCGCTAGTTTACGAAATGGATAACGAAGGCAAAGTGCTGTCCAGCAAATATCTATGACAGTAGTTTGCGCCGGTACATTGCATTGGATGTCCAGCCGGTCTGGGACGCGCCAACTGGGCGGATGCAATTCGCCTCTACATCCGTGTGCAGAGGCATGTTCAACAATCAGGAGGTGAAAGTCCAGATGCCGCAGCATTAATGCCCCTGAGTTCCCGGAGCCGGAAGCGAGTGGATGGCGGTCAATATCTCAGCTATTTTGGCTTTAGCAACTGGATTGAGAGCATCCTTAAGACGCAAGAAAGTTATCTTGGTGAAAATGTTATGCCGATCATGATAGTCAGGGACTCCCTGGGCACCTTCCAGATCAAGAAGAGACAGAGCGTTATCCATACAGTAAGAGCTATATAGATTGCCGGATAGAGCAGTTTCAGCACCCATCTGCAAGCCTAAAGATCTACCCATCGACCCCACACTTATTGCCAGAGAACGAGCCAACGAGTGTGCCACACGTCCATCCTGTCCGTCAGGCATCTCAATGGCAGTAAAAGCTGGAATAACAGGAGACTCGCTACCTTTTTGCACCCTGGAGAACATAGAGAGCATGTGTCCATATGCAAGACCGATGTTCTCCTGCGACAAGTTGCCGTCGCTGGTGCGCACCAACCCGGCTGTAATTTCGGCCAGACGATCAGCAGGGATCAGCTTATCATCATCCTGTTCGCCCACATGCCAGTGTACACCAGGGACCTTGCCACCAATTTCGATACCAGCGAAAGCAGAATCACGCGAGCCAAACACCTTCAGAGCTGTAGACATAATCTTATAGCCATGATCAACTAACGACTCATGATACCAGTCTATGAAGTCACGCCCATATTGCATATTAATATGATTGTCGTGTTCGAAGAACTCATCCGCATTGTCTGGCGGCCCAATCTTAGCTGCAGTAAGTCCATCAATCTCCCAGGCTTTTGCCACAGCCGCAATATCACCGCCATACTTCTGCAAAACATGTTTGCGGAAAGACTCTTTTGCCATTACCGAATAACACTGGAGCGCACCTCTGGTAGGATAGCCGGTGCCCTCATCATGTGAATTGTAAGATGGCATTCTCAGCTCGCCTGCCGGACCTAAGCTGATATTGATTTCGGCGATATGCGGGGCATAATTTTGGTAGTGCTCCTGGAACTTCTGCATCACATATTCATAATAAGGCAATGCCAGATCAGTTGCCCAACAAGAAACATACTCAGGACTGCTGTGCCCCTGCTCGCTTACATACTTGAGAGCTTCAGGATTTCTGCCAGGAGCATCTTTCGCCATATCAGCCCAGACCCAATTAGGCAGAGGCTCGCGAACTGTGTCACCAACATTGCCACCGCATGAATGGAAAGACAAGATAGGCGTCCACTTGAGCCCAGCCTTAACAATGTGTGCAGCTAGCTTGTCATAATACGACCAATCAAAAACACCTTTGTTCGGTTCAATAACATTCCACCAGACATCTGTAGAGATGCTGTGCAACCCCAACTCTTTGGCATCAGCCAGGTCTTTATCAAAATCGGCCCAGGCTCTGACAGACGCAGCGCTTTCAAGTCGCCGCGGGTTGCCAACTTCTAGCGGACCCATAGCGCTTAAGGTAACATTGCCACCATTGAGTTTGAACGGTTCAGTATAACCTTCACCGCACCATGTGCTCAGAGGATGCCAGCCGGCTGACAAAAGCAGTCTGTTTTCCGGTCCTGTCTGCAGCCATACCTTACCTGCCGCTTCCCCAAAGACATGTTTGGCTCTCTGCTCACCACTGAGGTTCTCCGGATAGCAGGAGGCTACCAGGTCAGCGTTCCGGGACTCGGGCAAAAGAGCGTGATCTGCCATACGCAATCGTTGGACAAAGAGCTTGCGCTCCTGCCCTGTGCCCCTAGATGCCCAGGACTGCTCAGACAGCTCGCGGACAGTAAGCATCGCTGCTGGTGCCTTCCCAGCACGAAAAGCTTCTAGCGCATCATGCCCGGACACGATTTGAAACTCTCGAGGGATCCAGTTACCAGACACTGGAGGTTTTGCTGCAAGATCCTCTGCCTCCAGACCGGACAGCTGGTGCAACTTATTTATGCTCTTGCGCAGGCGGCCCATAACAGATCTGGCTTGAATCTGAGTAGACCTGGACCCTAGTCCTGCTGCTGCTGCATCCAGTCCTGCCTGCAGGGCGGTTCTCTCAAATATTCTGCCAAAATCAAATCCTTTGCCTTCTGCCCTCTGGCGTTCAATTTCACCAGCAGCACCATTTACGGCACCAAACGAGCCTCCCATCAACGATGCAGCTGCCAGCTCGCTGCGTCCGAAAAGTCCGCTACCAGCCTTAAACAGCCCGTGACCGGCAGCAAAAATAACTCCTTCAGCTAGCCATGTCTCGCGATTGTTCAGTTCATCGGCTGCCAATCCGACCAGGCGTGACGGTTTTGTGAAAGTTTCTCTCTGAAAAACAGCTTCAGCTCCCCGGGAACTCATACCCATGAGCACTCCCTTGAGTGGAGTCAAGATTGGCTTTTCTCCAACCAGTCCAAAGAGTTTCTTGATGGACCCGCCCTTAGCTGCTCCCAAAGCGAAGTCTTCTATTTGAGTCAACTTACTTCGGTCATCAGGAGAGGCTTGTGCTAATCCATAAACCAGAAATGTACCTGCCAAGCCAAACTTGCCGCCGGCAAAGAGTGTGGCAGTCTTAGCAAACTCACAGGCATAGTGGTCAACCTCAGCGAGCTTCTTCTTGTCGGTAATAAAAGTCGAAGAGATGTAATCCACTCCGACTTCCAGATAGCTGCGATGCCTTTCTGGTCGGTGAATAGTGGGTGCACTGTTGCCATTGGCTTCCAGACTAAGAGTATTTTGAGACTGGTGGGCCTCTATGCTGGTTGGCAAACTTTCAAATTTGGGCTCAGCCATATTATGCGGACTCTTCCTGCAGCCGAGGTAATTGACATTACATTACATTTAAAGCCAGCACTGCAGCAATGGCAGAATTCCCACTAACTGCGTTAAGGCGCATTGATTTAGTTAGCCGGACATCCGCAGTGCCGGAATCTGCTCTCCAGAGGCTCGTTTCCTTTACTACGTGACCTTCCCATTGACTGAGCATGAGAGTTGTCTTATGGTGCTTGCTGTGGGCAGCGCACCAAGACTTCGGCGAATACAAATTTGTGCATGCGGAGCTTGTGAAGAGGTGGTTTCGGAGGGAATTGTTGAATGATAGTTGCAGAGCGGAAGACAACAAATAAGCACGAAGAGCAGCTCACTGAAGTTCACCAGTGGTTCTGGGACGGCTTCACACTGTCCCCGCCAGATAAATCAGAACAAGCGAAGGAACATTCTCACAAGGCACCATTCTGGCAAGATCTTTTAAAGACTGTGCACGAGTGGAAGAAGACTACCGGCGCAAACTCAGGCGATCTTCATAAATGGTTTTGGAAAGACTTTGTCTTGACCCCTCGCAAGCATGCAGTACACTGGCACACACTATCGCAATCGGTCGGACATCTGTGCTCGGGAGAGTGCACAGATCCTGCATAGACTGCCTGCGTTAAACAAGCACAGCCATCTCCATTCAGACGACGCGTTAATCTGTCTTAAAACTCTTGCCACGAGCCAGATCTGCGAAGGGATCAGGTTCTGCTGTCCGCCTGTCAGTTGTCTTTGATGTGTTCGCGTGTTGCGCTACAGATTTGGGCCGTTTTGCCGCAGGAATCCTTTGGGCTGTTTTCTTCACTGGTGCAACTTCGGCAGGCTCGTGCAGAGTGTGTTTGGCTGGATGGAGTGCCGCTGTCCCTGGGTGCACCAGAGTTTTGTTCGCTGCTTTACCGGATGGCGCTTTGCTCTTTAGTTCCGCCTGCTCTGGAGAAGCCTTTCCATTGCCGACAGTTGCGCCGGGTCGAGCTGTGTTACATTCTCCCCCTGTGGTCGGAACCGCTGTAGACGGCGTGGTAGGAGCTGTTCTGCCCTTATTAAAATTAATCCAGGACAGCATTCCACCCACTGCTAAAAGGCAAGCTGCCGCTGCAATCAGGAACAGTTTCCACCTGGGCTTGGCTGGCTGGCGTACCGGAACTTTGAATGCTTCCAGAGCAGGAGATGTTGTGCGCAGCGACATGCTCTTAGTTGGTCTGGGAATGGCCAGCTCAAGCTCCTGCTCAAGTTCAGCCATACTCTGATGCCGCTCCGCAGGCTCTTTTCTAAGTGCCCGAAAGACTACCCGTTCAAGACGTTCAGGTATATAGAGGTCAGGACGCACACCGCTAAAAGGCGGGGGCGTCTCGCTTATATGCTTCTGCATCGTGTCGACCATTGTTTTACCCAACAGCGGCAGCCTGCCGGTGAGAGTTTCGTAAAGAACAACTCCCATTGAATAAATGTCTGACGGCGGTCCAAGCCGCAGCCCCATGCATTGCTCAGGGCTCATATACACCGGACTACCGCATACTTCTCCAGTCTGGGTCAACCGTTGTGATTCCGAATCTTCCACGCTACCGATTAACTTAGCAACGCCAAAATCCACTACCTTGACAAAATCTTTTGTCTCATCAGTTTCAATCAGCATTATATTGCCAGGCTTAAGATCCCTGTGGATGACACCATTGCGATGGGCGTGTTCAAGTGCTCGGCATGCTTGAGTAGTAATTTTGACAGTCCTGTCGGTTCCAACGTGCCCATCTTTCTTAATTACATCTGCCAGACTTATCCCGACCAGATAATCCATCACCAGGTAAGGCTGTCCATTGGGAGAGACGCCAAAATCGAACAAAGTAATTACGTTAGGATGCTTGAGGCGGCAGGCAGCTCTGGCTTCCTGCTGAAACCGCTTCACACTCTGAGAGTCAGAGATGAGATCAGCCTTCAACATTTTGATGGCCACATCTCTCTCCATGAGCTCATGTCTGGCTTTGTAGACATTGCCCATGCCGCCCTGTCCAATGAGTGAGATGATGTGATAACGCTCAGCCAGCCTGCTGCCTATGAGCGGATCTTGTGCCAGCGGAATAAGGACAGTACCGTCATGCGGGCAAACGTTTACTACGCCCGTAAATTCACGGCTGCAGCTGAGACATACCTTTTTAGACACCCTGCCCTTTATCTCTTCCGAAACCACACCGACTGTCCTTTAGGGCCAATTCTGGCAGCCTCGACTATTTGTCGCAACAGTTATTTACCCCTGCTCAACACTTGATAATCGTTAAGCCACTCCCCTATATCTCTTCACTCACTGGCTCACCGGGCTTATCGCCCCTGAAGCTACCTGATAAATTGTCGCATCTTCCAGCCAGGATGAGTCAAACCCGGACAGATGAGTAGTTGTAATGAGCGTCTGAGCCGCAGATCCCACTACAGAGAGCAAGAGCCGCTGGCGGCTTGCGTCCAGCTCGGCCATTACATCGTCCAGAATAAGCACAGGTGTCTCATCAAGAGCTTCTGTCAAGCGCTCCAGTTCTGCCAGTTTCAAAGAAAGGACAAGACTGCGTTGCTGCCCCTGGCTGGCAAAGCTCACCGCAGAAGCGTTGTTCAAGCGCAAGACAATGTCGTCTCGATGTGGTCCAATCAAGCTTTGTTTACGGGCCAGTTCTTCACCCCGGCGCTCCTTGAGAAGCCTGAGCAGCATGAGAGCAACTTCTGCCTCCTCTGCTTGAAGAAGATCGTTTACTGATTGGGGTTGCTGAGAGCTTTGGTCTGTCGGGATATCCTCGCCATACTCAGCTGGCTCACCATGCTGGTCCTGGCGCGGCTCTGGCGCCTTAAAAAAATAATCTGCCTGCAGCAGCTCTTTACGTCCGGACAGAAAGCTTTGATGCTGCTGCGCAACTGGGAGCAGCTCGGCAATTAAATTGAGACGCTCCCTAATAATGCGGGCGCCAAACCTGGCTAGCTGCTTATCCCAGACCAGCAACTGCTCCTGGTCTGACACAGTGAGTCGACCTCTCTCGCAAAGGTTTTTCAAAAGCCTGTTCCTTTGAGCAATTACTTTTTGATAGCTACTGACAACATCATGGAAAGCTGGTCTCAAGCGCAAGATCACTTGATCAATCCAGTCACGCCTGCTTTTGGGACCGCCTCGCAATAAATTCAAGTCTTGACTCTGGAAACTAACTGCCACCAGATGACCGAGGAGAGCTTTGCTCTGTCCATAACTAACACCGTTAACTTTCACCTGCCGGCTAAGCAATGCCCGCCCTGGCTGCGAGGCAATTCTCATAGAGACAGTCTCCGCTTCTCCCTGGCGCAGGAAGGAGAGTTCAAGAGACATATAATCCTGCCCCCAGAGTATTAGATCTGAATCATGGGTGGCTCTGCTTGACCTGGCGTTACTGGCAATCTCAATTGCTTCCAAGAAATTGCTCTTACCCTGAGCATTCTCCCCGAGGAGAATTGTCTTACCTGCATTTAAGGCTACTTGAACTGTGCTGTAGTTGCGGAAGTTGTTCAGGGAGACCTGAGTAACAGTCATAGCTCGTGTGCCGGTTCTCAATCCAGGCATTAGGTCTCCTTAATAAGGAAGCTAGGTTTTACAGCTGTTGGCAAGCACAGTGTAACCGGGTCCGCCAGGAAAGAGCTGGCGTGCCGACAGGCAATCCTTACTGATCTGTCTCTTGAGATCATTTATACAGGCAAACTTAGTCTCATTTCTTAGAAATTGCCAGAACTCAACCTGTATAGACTGCCCATACAACTCTCCCTGGAAATCAAGGATATGCACTTCGGCTGTCAAAAATGCTCCAGCCGTGACAGTCGGGCGATAACCAAGATTAACTACGGCAGGCAACCTAGAACCGTCAGGCAAGCAAGCCAACCCTGCATAGACACCACGTCCGGGCAAGATCTGAGTATCTGAAATAAACAAGTTGGCAGTGGGAAAGCCAAGCTTTCGACCGCGCCGGTCTCCCTGTATAACCTCACTGGCAACTGTAAAAGTCCGTCCTAAAAGCTTGCGAGCGACACCCACATCTCCCTTGACCAGAGCCTCGCGAATACGCGAACTGGACACTTCCAATCCATCAAGCAAGAGCGGCTGGACAACGCCAACCTCAAAAGCAAACTTGTACCCGAGCTGCTCTAACAAGGCTGGGTTGCCTTCACGATTACTCCCGAAGTGATGGTTAAAACCAACTGCTACACAGCGAGCCCCCAAAGACTTGACTAGAACTGTCTCAACATATCTGCTTGGACTGAGGCGGCACAGCTCGTCAGTAAAGCTTAAGACAAGTGTGGCATCTAAACCGAGTTGGGCAAAAAGAGCCAGGCGCTGCTCCAGCGTTGTCAAAAGAGCTGGCGACTTCCCGAGTGTCAACAGTCGTGGGTGTTCCTTAAAGGTTACTACAGCAGCGGGGATACCAAGGCGCCGTCCATCCTCGACAGCTTTCTTTATGACAGCCTGATGCCCGCAATGTACTCCGTCAAAATAACCTAATGCCAGAGCCGATTGCTTGAGCAGTCCAGGTTTAGATTCGTAATATATATCCACGGCAGTACGCTTGTGAAACTTAAAGGCAATCAATCATATTATGTCAGTTAAAAGATGCGGCGGTTTTCCAACTGGCACCTACTTAACAAGACTAGCTATATTTCATGAGCATCTGCCTAAATAGTGCTGCAACGCTGTGCACAGCTGAGCTACTCACCTGAAGAGGCTGCTCGTGTGTGCTAAAATTGAGCGATACTCTAGCTTACGAACGGCTGGAACTGAGCTCATTACGCTTGATTTGCGTAAGTGAGATGGTAATCTTTTTCAAAAAGTAACATGGCAAATACAAGACAGAACACTTTGAACGGCGGAAGCGAAATCACAAACGGACAGACAGGTTCCAGCGACTACACAGCCTCGACAATAGATGTATTAGAAGGTCTGGAAGCAGTTCGAGTTCGCCCTGGTATGTATATAGGCAGCACCGGTCCACGAGGGTTGCATCATCTGGTCTACGAAATTGTCGACAATTCGGTAGACGAAGCTCTGGCCGGCTACTGCAAGAACATCGAAGTATCAATTAACGAAGATGATTCAATCACAGTCACTGATGACGGGCGCGGCATCCCGGTAGATATAGTGGAGAAGACTGGTAAAAGCGGTGTCGAGACTGTCTTTACAGTTCTGCATGCCGGCGGAAAATTTGGCGGTGGCGGCTATAAAGTATCAGGCGGTTTGCATGGCGTAGGCGCATCAGTTGTCAACGCTCTTTCAGAGAAATTAGAGGTCGACGTTCACCGCGACAACAAGATTTACAGGCAGATATACCGCCGTGGCAAACCGGATGGCATTCTCACTGTTATCGGAAGCACAGATAAGAGAGGAACAAAAGTCACTTTCTGGCCTGATGACGAGATTTTCGGCGATGTCAATGAAGACAACGAGCGTGTCAAGATTGTCGTAGATTATGATGTCCTGGTTACACGCCTGCGCGAAATGGCGTTCCTTAACAAAGGCTTGCGTATTACTCTGGCCGACCTGCGTAACGAAAAGAAGTCTGACGAGTATTATTATGAAGGCGGCATCGCCAGCTATGTTGAGTACTTAAACGACACCAGAACCACTATTCACAAACCACCTGTCTACTTTGAACAGGAACGCGACTCGGTAGTAGTGGAATGTGCTCTGCAATGGACAGATATGTATGCTGAGTCCATTTACTCTTTCGTCAATAATATTCACACTCACGATGGTGGCACACACCTCACCGGGTTCCGCAACGCTTTAACACGCATCATTAATGAGTACTCCCGCAAATCCGGTCTCGTTAAAGACAGTGATGCCAACTTCACTGGAGAAGATGTTCGCGAAGGTTTGACTGCCATCATTTCAGTCAAAGTTTCCGAGCCACAGTTTGAAGGACAGACTAAAGAGAGACTGGGCAACCGTGAGGTACAGGGCATTTCTCAGTCAGTAACGTCTGAAAAACTGAGCGACTGGCTGGAGCTCAATCCCAAACCGGCAAAAGACATCATCAACAAAGCGATTCAATCTCGCCAGGCGCGCGAGGCTGCACACAAAGCTAAGGCGCTGGTCAGACGTCAGTCAGCTCTGGAAAACTCTTCACTTCCAGGCAAACTTGCAGACTGCGCTGATCGTGATCCTACCCGCTGTGAGATTTATCTGGTGGAAGGTGACTCTGCCGGCGGTAGCGCTAAACAGGGACGCAACAGATCGTTTCAAGCAATTCTTCCATTACGCGGCAAAATTCTAAATGTTGAGCGTGTACAGCCATCCAAGATTTATGACAACGCTGAGATACAGGCGATGATTCAGGCTCTCGGACTGTTCGTGAAGGATGAAGAAGATGAGTCAGGTGGCAAAGAAGCAGGACTGCTTCGTCCTAACGCCGAGAATCTCGATCTGGCCAAACTGCGCTATCACAAAGTGATCATCATGACAGACGCTGATGTGGACGGCAGTCATATCAGGACACTGCTTCTCACTTTCTTTTTCCGTTATGCCCGACAACTGGTTGAGCAAGGTTATGTCTTCATAGCCCAACCGCCACTATACAAAGTCGAGAAAGGCAAAAAGGTGGAGTACTGTTTCAACGAGCACAAGCTGGAAGCAGTGCTGGCTGAGTTTGGAGACAAAGCAATCATCCAGCGTTTCAAAGGCTTAGGCGAAATGATGCCGCAACAGCTCTGGGAAACTACAATGAACCCGGAAACTCGCACCTTAAAGCAAGTAACAGTCGATGATGCCTCCGAAGCAGACCATATTTTTGACCTTTTGATGGGTGAAGCAGTTGGTCCGCGCCGTGAGTTCATCGAGAAGCATGCCCACCTGGTTGGCAATCTCGACGTTTAGACTCAGACTGTTTGTATATAGGGCTTACCATGGTTAACGTTGCCAACCTGGTCTCAATCGCAAGAGTATGTCTTGCCCTGGTTACAGTCGCATTGCTGTGGGTGCCTGGGGATACCATGCGCTGGTGGGCGTTTGGCTTGACAGCTTTTGTCATCTACAGTGATGCACTTGATGGTTATCTAGCCAGGAAGCTGAAACAAACGACAAAATTTGGTGCCAAGCTCGATATTGCAGGCGATCGTGCTGTGGAGATGACTTATTGGATTGCATTTTCGGCTCTTGGCTGGGTTCCGGTCTGGGTTCCAATGCTATTTCTTATACGCGGCAACTTTGTCGATCTTATTCGTACTGCCGCCGCCGAAGCAGGGTTCACTGCATTTGGTGACAAGACTATGCAAAAGAGCAGTTTCAGCAAATTCCTTGTTGCCTCAAACTTCAGCCGCTTTACTTATGCCGTCGCCAAGGCTATAGCATTCTGCCTGCTCATAGCTGCACACACCACTTTATGTGCCCACACTGTAGTGCCGCCGCTTGCAATGTTCTTTGTTTACTTCTCTGCTGTCTTTTGTGTGATTCGCGGACTGCCAGTATTAATCGAAGGCCGCGCAATCATCAGTGTCTCAGCATCCTGAACGTCTGTGCAATATCCGGAGTTCCTTTGGGTCCGAAGTTAGGTTCGAGCTGCCCGGCAGCGCCCCCCGGCTCCTTCTCCGATAGTCCGGCCAAGTGACTCGATAGAGGCTCGGAAGCTGGCATTGCCTTCGTCTGTGGTCACATCGATAGATGCTTTATTGGGATAGATCGTATATTTGACCCGGTATTGTGCTGGTGTCAAATTGGGCATAACTACATTGGCACCACGCATAAGGCCGTGCGCTCTCCCGCTGTCTCGGTTAATGGTACCCAGCGCTGTGGTAGCAGGAATATTAGCGTCCGGACGCAAAATGCGAGCCAGTGCCACCACCTTGAGCACTGTCGTCTCATCGTTGCCAACCTGTCCTGTTACTGCAGCTCTTTCATGTTCTTGCCCTAGCGGTGTATCCGGATGCGCTATAAACGGACCGATGCCGATCATGTCCAGATCTATATTTCGAAACGCCAGGAGATCATCAGCAACAGACTCTACAGTTTGCCCGGGAATACCTACCATAATGCCTGAGCCTACTTCGTAACCGATCTCTCTTAGCCGCGCCAGGATGCTGAAACGGTTGTCTGTCTGACCGGGTCTGGGCGGGTGAATAGTGGCATAAAGATCTGGGTCTGAGGTCTCAAAGCGCAAAAGATAACGATTGGCTCCAGCAGCCCGCCAAGCTTGCAGATCTTCATCAGGGCGCTCGCCTAAGGATAAAGTGACAGCCAGTGGTGTCTCTGCTTTTATACGTGCAACCAGATCAGCCACCCACTGCCGCGTTAGCCCCGGATCTTCACCAGCTTGCATGACGAGAGTGCCATAACCCAGTTTCACTGCTCTGTGAGCACACTGGAGAATTTCGGATGCCGGAACACGATAGCGTTCGACAGCCTGGTTGCCACAGCGAATGCCACAGTATGTACACTGGCGTATGCAATAGTTGGAGATCTCAACCAACCCGCGCAGGTGTACCGCATCTCCCACATGCTGCTTGCGCACTTGATCTGCTTGTGCCCAAAGGACAGCCAGCTGTTCGGGACGCTGTTCGCGAAGCCAATTGATAATCTCACCATGATTCATTGTACTGGTAAGACGTTCGCCAATTGAGGTATCCGCTGTGTTGCAGGGGCGCGGCTCGCAAGCCGCCCCGACAGCTCCCGAAGATGTGTTGCTAATTTGCGAACACGCTATTAGCTCCTTCTGGCGCAAAGCCTCAAGTGCTCCCGGAAACGGAGACAGCGCCCGCTCAAATATTCCCAGGCTATAGGCAATCACCAGACCGTAATTAGAGATAGGAACACCTGCGCTCTGGCACTTGAGAATCTTGCCGAGCATTTCGCGCCTGCCTTGCGTACACGAGCCGCAATGAATTACCAGGCTGTAACTGCTAAGGTCTGCCGGAAAGTCGTGTCCCTGCACATGCTGGAACTTGAGCTTGCCACCGACATACTGCTCCAACCAGCGCGGTATCTTCACCCGACCTATATCCTCGCCAATGGTATGGTGACTGCAGGCCTCGGCAATAAGGATCCTGTCACCAGCCTTGAGCTTCTCGATAGCCAGAGCACCGCGCACCAGAGTCGTTAAATCGCCTTTTAAGCGGCTAAATAAGATAGAGAATGATGTCATAGGGACATCGGGCGGTGTATCGGCTGCAACTTTCAAAAAGGCCTGCGAATCAGTCACCACCAGTCGCGGTTGGCGCTTGAGAGTATCCAGTGCTGAGCGCAGCTCTCTTTCTTTCACAACAAGGCACCAGGAATCATTGTCGAGCAGGTCACGAATAGCCTGGACCTGCGGCATGATAAGACGTCCTTTTGGTGCTTCTTTATCAATTGGCACCACAAGGACTGCCACTTCTCCCGGCGGCACCAGGTCGGACAATAGCGCCGGCGCTTCCATGAAGTCGGCAGGAGCAGCCGCTACTAATGCTGAGCGCAAATCTAGAACACCAACTCCCTGCGTTGCCGCAGCCTCAACTACGCGCACGCCGGCTAAACTTAGTTGCGCTACTTTATCAGGATTAGGACAATCCAGGTCTGACTTGTTGAACACAACCACAACCGGTATCTTCAGGCTAGCCATTTGAGCACGGAGCGCCTCCTCATAGTCGCCCCACTGCCCGCAATCTGTCACTATTACTCCGACGTCAGTACGGTCTAACACAAGGCGCGTCCGCTCCACGCGCAGCGTGCCGAGGGCACCTGCATCATCGACACCGGCAGTATCAATGAAAAGAACTGGACCGAGGGGTAACAGCTCCATCGGCTTTTCAACAGGATCCGTAGTGGTGCCTGCCTGTTCTGAAACTATAGAAACCTGCTGGCGCGTAATGGCGTTGAGCAGCGAAGACTTACCGACATTGCGCCGACCGAAGATTCCTATGTGCAGTCTCAATCCACGCGGCGTTCTACCTGTCATAACCGGACTCCTACGGCATACCCAAGCGTTGCACTGCCTCTGGGCTCAACAGAGCGTCAAATTCCTCAACAGTCAACAGCGCTTGAGCTAAGACAACCTCTTTAATTGACTGCCCGCACTCTCTAGCTGTGCGTGCCACGCAACAAGCTTTTTCATAGCCTATGGCTGGTATGAGAGCAGTTGCTGCTGCTGTTGATGATTCGGCAGCAGCCAGACAGCGCTTGCTGTCAGCTTCGATGCCTTCAACACAGTTCACCCTCAGAATGTGACAGGCTTTAGCCAGTAGATCCAAGCTCTCGAGCAGACAATCTGCCACAAGAGGCAGGAACGGATTAAGCTCAAGCGAGCCAGCAGCACAAGCCATGCCAATGGCCACATCATTGGACATAACACGCATAGCTGCTTGTGTAACGGCCTCGGGAATGACCGGGTTCACTTTCCCTGGCATTATAGAAGAGCCGGCCTGTCTTGGTGGCAGTTGTATCTCTCCGAGTCCGGCTTCAGGACCGGAGGACATGAGGCGGAGATCAGAACAGACTTTCCAGAGAGATGTAGCACATGCTTTAAGGATACCGGAGACCTCCACAAAGACATCTGCGTTTTGTGTAGCCTCCACCAGGTTTTCTGCACGTGCCAAACCTAAACCGGTTTCAGATCTCAGCACCTCGACTGCACGAAAGATAAAGCGGCGAGGAGCGCCAAGTCCAGTACCGATAGCAGTTCCGCCAAGGTTGACCACACGCAAACGCTCTTCACATTTGTAGACCCGCCAGCGATCTCGGGTGAACGCTTCAGCATATGCTCCCATTTCACGGCCTAGAGTAATGAGAACAGCATCTTGCAACTGAGTGCGCCCAACTTTCACAACGTCGGCAAAGCGTGCCTCCAGAGCTTGAAATGCTTCCTGCAAAGCGACCAGTTCTGCTTCGAGTGCACGCACTCCATAAATGGCGGCTACGCGTAGCGCTGTTGGATAAGTATCGTTGGTCGACTGGTGCAGATTCAGATCTTCCAGCGGCGAAATGCGATCATACCTGGCCCGGGGCAGACCGAGTAGCTCCAAAGCTCTGTTTGCCAGCACTTCATTAACGCACATATTGGTGGACGTGCCTGCTCCGCCCTGCAAAGCATCGACAGGAACAGCTGCATCCAGAAGCCCCTCCGCCATCTCGCGGCAAGCCTGCTGAATAGCATCTGCCTTAGCTGAATCTGCTGCCCAGCAACCCAGTTCTGTGTTAGTGCGCGCACAAGCAAGCTTCACAAGTCCATAAGCATGCACCAGATGTGATGACACCGGGCGGCCGGACAGGACAAAATTTTCTATAGCACGAGCAGTATGAGCTCCCCATAAAGCCTCTGCCGGCACGCTAACGTCGCCTAACGGATCATTCTCAATGCGCATATTGGAGGAATTGTGTTGCTCAGCTTTCATATGTTCCACTTGTACCCCGATTAAACAAACACATCCCTCTCTCCAGCACGAACCCTAGTGAGGAGCTTCTCTGAGACCGCCTTGCTTTTTGGATCCATGTTGGTCAAAACATCAGTAATTAACTTCAATCCGACCTGGCGGGTTTCTTCGCTGGCATAGTCATCCAGATATTCCTGGAAGGTTGAAAGTCCGTTTGGATCGCAGTGCATCTTAATGTCGCCAGGCTTGGCTAAATCCATGAAGTCCTGCCCTGTTCTTCCCAGGCGATAACAACCTGTGCAGAAAGATGGAATATATCCCAGTGTTGCCACATCACGCACCACTTCATCAAGGCTGCGATGATCTCCCAGACTAAACTGGCTTTCGTCAGCCGGATTGTCATGGTCATTGGCATAGCCACCAGGATTGGTGCGGCTCCCTGCTGAAATCTGCGAAACGCCAAGAGCAAATGTCTCTCGCCTGATGTTAGCATTCTCGCGCGTGGACATTATGATTCCAGTATATGGAACAGAAAGGCGCAAGATTGCCACCAGTTTGCGGAAATCTATATCAGATACCGGCTGTGGTGGCTGCTCAGCCAGATCAGCACCGAGGGCTGGCTCCAGCCTGGGCACAGAGATAGTATGTGGACCGACTCCAAAGCGAGCTTCCAGATGACTGATGTGCTGCATGAGAGCCAGTAGTTCATAACGCCAGTTGTAAAGGCCAAAGAGAACGCCTATCCCCACATCGTCAATGCCGGCTTGCATAGCCCTGTCCATTGCCGAGATGCGCCAGTCATAATCACGTTTCTTGCCAAGCACATGAACATGTGAATAAGTCGCCTTGTGGTAGGTCTCCTGGAAAAGCTGATAAGTACCTATCCCTGAATTCTTGAGTTCGGCAAACTCATCGACTGTCAACGGGGCCACATTGACATTAACGCGACGGATCTCGCCTGCGCCGCTGCGGGTAGCATAAATTGTCTCAATTGCCTTGAGAACATACGAAAAACCTTCGCGTGGGTATGATTCACCAGCCACAAGCAGAAGACGTTTGTGCCCCTGCTCCACAAGCATCTTCACTTCGGCAGCAATCTCCCCTTGAGAAAGAGCCCGGCGCTTCAATGAGGTGTTGCGCGCACGAAAGGCGCAGTAGAGGCAGTCATTAGCACACAGGTTTGAAACATACAGAGGAGCAAACAGTACCAGCCGCCGCCCGTAAATTGTCTCTTTAATGAAGCGGGCAGCAGCAAATAGCTCTGCGAGCAACTCAGGATCGCTCAGCTGTGTTAAAGCGCAAGCATCTTGAGCTGGCAACCCTTTGAGTTCGCGAGCACGCGAGAGGATTTCACGTACACGTACTGCATCGACAGTGCGGTTGGCAACCAGCGATTGCTCTATCGCCGCATCATCAATTTGTGGCAAATCATCGTTAACCATTTTGTGTCTCCTCCCTTTGCCATTCAGCTTGCAGCGCCAGCATTCTCAGTAATATTGGCTAAAACACCAGGTTGTCAAGCTAACGTTTCAAAAAGAGACCGAACGCCAGGGTGGGCTGGCGTTCGGTCTAACCTGTTCCCCTACGGGGTTATGAACTTGCCACGCGGTGTGTAGTGCGTGTGCAATAGCTTATGAGACAGATGCCCACAAGGACCTTCAGTGAGAAATTCTTTGTAGAATTTTAACACATGCGGGTTCTCATGGGACTTCCTGATCTTAGATGACGAGTCCTCACCATAAATTGCCTTGGCGCGAGCCTGGCGAATTTCGAGGCTTGTCGGAATCGGTTGCCCGCCGCCACCTATACATCCACCTGGACAACCCATGAACTCGATGAAGTGAAACTGCGACATCGGTCCGCCGTTCTTAATGTCTTCCATGACTTTATGAGCATTGGCGGTTCCGTGCGCTATAGCAACCTTCAAAGTAGCTCCGTTGAGGAACTCCCATGACTCGAAGAGCGGCTTGAGAATATCAGGCACCGGTCCGACACTCGGTATCTTAAGCTCCACACAACGTATACCATCCATACCGCGCACCGGAATGATGTCGGCATGCTCGAACAGGTTTTCCACCTTCACTCCCACAACCAGTTCGATAACAGTACGCAGCGCTGCTTCCATAACACCACCAGTGGCGCCAAAGATGACACCAGATCCGGTAGCTGTGCCAAACGGTTCATCAAAGTCTGACGGCTGCATATTAGGCAGATCAATACCTGCTTCCTGGATCATCTTAGCCAGTTCACGGGTAGTGAGACCATAGTCCACATCCTTGAAGCCGGAGTCGACCATCTCAGGACGGTTGCACTCAAACTTCTTAGCCGAGCACGGCATGAGCGCCACAGTGACAATATCTTTAGGATCGATACCGTGCAATTTAGCATAATACGTCTTTGTGATTGCGCCAAACATCTGCTGCGGGCTCTTAGCAGTCGACACATTAGGGATGTATTCAGGATAGAAATGCTCCAGATACTTGATCCAACCTGGCGAGCAAGATGTAAACTGCGGCAGAGCCACCGGACCGCTCGTTTCTTTAAGTGCTTTTTGCAGCCTTAACAGCAGCTCTGTTCCTTCTTCAAGGATTGTCAGATCGGCAGTAAAGTTGGTGTCAAACACTCGGTCGAATCCGCACACGCGCAAAGCAGTGTTCATTTCAAAAGTGAGAGCCCGACCTGGCGGTAGTCCGAAGCACTCGCCAATAGCCGCTCTCGGTGCTGGGGCAGTCTGTATGACCACATGCTTGGTCGGATCATCAATAGCTGCCCAGACTTCGTCTGTCGGATCATTGGCCCGCAGCGCTCCTGTGGGACAGCGATTAATACACTGACCGCAATTAATGCAAACAACACTGGCCAGCGGTTGGTCCATAAAAGTGGCAATTCTGGTCTTGTCGCCACGATTAATTGCTTCAAGAGCTCCCACTTCCTGCAGATCAATACAGGTGCGGACGCAGCGGCGACACAGAACGCATTTATTCATATCGCGCACTACAGAGTGGCTTGAATTATCAATTTCGTGCTCTGGTTTTTCTGGATGCCCGAAGCGGAAGAAATCGACGCCATATTCTTTTGCCAGCGCCTGCAACTCGCAATTATTGTTGCGTCCGCAAGCGTAACACTCACCGTAGTGGTGGGAGAGCATAAGATCAATAATATGCCGGCGTGCCTGGCGTACCTTACGTGTGTGTGTCTGTATATTCATCGGCTGGCTTACCGGATAAGCGCACGATGCCTGCAAAGTGCGCATCCCTTCAACTTCAACGACGCAGACCCGACAGACGCCGGCTACGCACAGATCATGATGAGCGCACAGTGTGGGAATATGAATACCCACCTGTTTGGCGGCTTCCAGGATAGTTGTTCCGACTGGAACATTGACCTGCTGCCCGTCTATTGTAAGCGCAACTTGCGCTGAGCCGTCTGCCCCATTGTTTCCAGGAGAGATTACTTGCCTCTTCTGGCTCACGGGAGCGCGCCCGGTGTCTGATTTAGGATAATCCACCATAACTAATTGCTCCTTGTTGGGGGTTCCACTAACTCTTGCGATGTCCTGCGCAATGTGGCGTCCGTGCCATTACATCCGGTCCAAAATGTTTGACTATGGACAAAAAGGCGTTAGCCGAAGTCTGTCCCAGTCCACACTTAGAAGCCAATTGCATTGTTTCGCCAAGCGAGCACAGTTCGCTCAAATACTTGGTTGAACAACGCCCCTTCTCGAGCAGCTCGACACCTTCAAGCAGCTTTGGATTGCCATCGCGGCATGGAGTGCACTGTCCACAAGACTCTTCGACAAAGAATTCAAGGAAATTCTTAGCGACTTTCAACATGTCTCGGTTCTGCCCAAAAACAATAATCGATCCGCCTGTAGCTATATCTTCATAAGCAATAGTGCGGTTGAACTCAGCAGCAGGAGCGCAATAGCCAGAAGCCCCACCAATCTGTACAGCTTTGGCATCGCTTCCGCCTACAGCGGACAATAGATCGGCAACTGTGATACCCATCGGGAACTCATAGACACCAGGGCGTTCGCAATCGCCGGAGACAGAAAAAATCTTGAGTCCAGTAGATTTAGCTGTGCCTGTTTTCTTAAACCAGTCAGCACCTTTAACCAGGATACAAGCCACATAAGCAAAAGTCTCAACGTTATTAACGATGGACGGCTTATCCATAAAACCTGTGTCTACCGGGAAAGGCGGCCTGTTGCGCGGTTCGCCTCTTTGCCCTTCAAGCGATTCGATAAGAGCAGTTTCTTCGCCGCAAACATAAGCACCTGAGCCCATGCGGATTTCAATGTCAAAATCAAAACCCTGATGACCACCGACATTCTTGCCCAGCAGTTGTTTATCTCGCCGCGCTTGTAGAAGAGCTTCAAGATGCGCACACATATAAGTATATTCACCGCGCAGATAGATAATGCCATGCTTGGCACCAATGGCCCAACCGCCGGCAGTCATGCCATCCATAACCAGACCTGCATAATCAGTCAACAGGAAACGATCTTTGAAAGTGCCTGGTTCGCCTTCATCAGCATTGCAGATGACATATTTGTCTTGCCCTTGCGACTCTGCTGCAAACTTCCACTTAAGACCGGTCGGAAAACCAGCACCACCGCGCCCTTTAAGTCCAGACTCTGTAAGGGTCGCAACCACTTCAGCAGGTGTCTTGGCCAGCGCTGCAGTCAACCCGGCTTCCGCCTTGACTGTGTCATAACTCATCGGCCCTCTATTCTTTGGAGCAATCATGCTTGTCCTTCCTCCTTCGATGCGAGAGCGTATACACCACAGGACTTTCTGCAGGGTTCTAAAATTTCATCCACCATCGACGGCGTTACACTTGTGTAAACACGGTCGTTAACCATAAGAGCTGGTCCTTGATCACACATGCCAATACAGTTGGCCCACTCAAGGGTAAACTGACCGTCAGGTGATGTTTCACCAAAACCAATACCCAGGTCGTTCTCCAGCTGGCGGGCAATGTGGGCTTTGCCTTGCATATCGCACGAAATTGTGCGGCACAGGCGAATTACATTCTTGCCTTTCGGCTTATCATCTAAAAATGCATAGAATGAAACAACGCTATAAACCTCCACCGGATGAATACCCAGGTGGTCCGCCACAACCTGCATAGCCTGATTTGACACGCAGCTGTATTTTTTCTGAATCTCCTGAAGAACGGGGAGCAAAGCGCTGCGGTCCCGGCCGTATTTATCCAGCCAGGCTACAATGTCGCTATTCTGTCGCTCCAGATCGTTGACAAGCATATGTGTGCCTCCCTTGTATGAGCTATCCCTAGCTCGGCAGACAGTGAGTACTGGAAGTTGCTGAAACTCCCTGCTGACCTGCTAAGTTTCCCACCACCATCAGGCTAAATACTCTCAAACAAACACATGTTTTGCATAAATTAATAGAGGAACTTTAATGATATAAGCGCTCTAAAACTAGCAGCAACCTGTGCGCAGCTGCTCGATATGCCTGTCGAGTAATATGAAGAGTAAACCTAATATTTGCAGCCTTCGCATCCCCAACTTGGGGGATAGCTTAAGTCTATCTACTGACAGCCAGCCCATACAGCCGGCTGGGCCAATGCTTCGTAGAGGCGGA
>CAILLX010000088.1 GCA_903835185.1 uncultured bacterium
CAACAGCTGCTCGATTGGATCGGGAGGCGCTATCGCATTGACTGCTCCTGCAGGAATTACAACAGGCTATTTACGGTCATATGGCGGCAACTCAAACGCCAGTGCTGCTGTCGGCGGCGTCGGCGGGACAATTGCGCTTACAGCCCCGAATGGAAACATTACGATTACCAGCGATGTGAACGCATCAGGCGGAGGCGGCGCCGCCAATGGTGGTGGTCCTAGCGGTGCTGGTGGCAACGGTGGCAACATTGCAATAGCCGCCAGTGGCGCAGTGACCATCAGCGGACCAGTATTGGCGGCCGGTGGTGGTGGCGCCGGTGGGTACAACAATCAGTGCTGCAGTTGTTGTGGCACAGGTGGTAGTGGAGGTTCTTTCGGTGTTGCTAGCACTACCGGTGATGCCGTCGGGGGTGGTTTCACAACAGGCGTCTTTGGCGTTGGCGGAGTTCCATCCAGAGCCGGTGCCGGTGGCAATGTCGGCGTGTCCGGAAATGGGTACACCGGGGCAGGTGGTGCAGGAGGCGTTGGTGGCTCAGTAGCAATTAGTGGCGCCTCCGTCAGCCTCACCGGTACAATCCTTAGCCAGTTTGGCAGTCTGGGTACTCGTTTTACCACTTCACCATACAAGACTTTGTCTGTCGCCGGCGGACAGATCTCACTCGCTGCTTGGTCTGGAAACCTTGTTCTAGGTGGTGATATCTCCACTTCTTTCGGTTCCACTGGCGGCAACATTCTTCTTATAGCTACTGGCGGAACTAGCTCAAATATCACAACTACTGCAACCAATTTGAGTATTTCAACAAGCGGTTCATCCACTAGTGGTTCTCTGGCTGCAATAGCTTCTGGCTATATCAACCTCGGATTAGCTAGCACTCTCACTACCGCATTAACCGGAGGCGCGGCTGGTGGCTCGGCATTCCTTAGTGCTGCTTCCGGCTCTAACCCAATTACTGCCGGAACACTCACAATGGGCACCGGAGCAACCAAACTGCTCATAACCACAGCAGGCGCAGACAATAATGTAACAAGCAATCAACTTACTCTCTCCAGTGGTGCTGCTACTATCGGCGCCATTGCAACGAACCAGATCAAAACATTAGGCACCGCATACCTGTATTCTGTGGAATCCGCTACTCCAAACTACACCAGCAATAAAACATTGTGGCCAGAAACAATCCCTGGTGGCGGCTTTACAAGCTTCTCCAACACGGCAACTGTTACACTTGGAAGTGGTCCCAACTTCAGCTTCAGCAGCTTCGCTCCAATTGTAGTGTCCAGCTCAGCCGTGACACTGGGCACCATTGTCAACGGTGTAAGCAACGTTAGTTTCACTCTTGCTGCTCCAGCAATTACCAGTAGCATGCCAAGTAATGCAGTCTCAGTGTCTGTTGACAAGAATATCTCCATTTTTACAACAACAATTACTAATAATGATAGCTTTGGTGCAGGCAACAGTTTTACTCTGCAAGCTGGTGCTGGCAGCAACATTATAATGCCCGGAGTATATGTCCTGGCAAATGGTGGGGTAACGCTTACTACAAGCGGAACTGGCACAATCTTTGACAGTGGCAAGATAACAAGCAGTGGAATACTTACCGTAAATACAGGCAGCAGCGGCACTGTCATGCTCAACACTCAAGTTGGACAGCTGACTAGCTCAACAACTGGGGCCTCTCTCAATATTAACCAAATTGGTTCCATCACTTTGAACACCAATAACGAAAGCGCTGGCTCATTAACCCTAGCCGTTGATTCTGGTAGCAATATAAATGTGTCTGGAACCGTAACGGCAAATAGCGGAATCAATTTTGCTACAAGTGCGGCTGGCGTAATTTCTGGCAGTGGAGCTCTCGTAAGCTCTGGCACGTTGACAATAATGGCTGGCAGCACAGGTACATCTACAATCAACACCCAAGTCGGACAGCTCACAAGTGCAACTACTGGTGGTTCTCTGACGCTAAACCAAACTGGTGCTATCCAACTTAACACAAACAACGAAGGCTCCGGCTCGTTATCCGTGTCATCCAGTTCTGGAAACATAACACTACCCAGCATTATTACAGCAAATGGTGGCGTGACCCTTGGTGTATCCGGCAGCAGTACAATAAGCGGCGCTGGCAGTGTCATTAGCAATAATCTGTTGACCGTGAATGGCGGCAACAGCGGCACTTCTACAATTAACACGCAAGTCGGGCAGCTGGCTAGCTCTACTTCCGGCGCATCGCTGACAATTAACCAAACTGGCTCCATCCAGCTGAATACAAACAACGAAGGTGCTGGCTCGTTAACAGTCGGCGTCAGTTCCGGCAGCAATATAAATGTATATGGGACGGTGACCGCCAATGGCGGGATAGCCTTCACTGCAAGTGGAGCCGGATCCATATCTGGCAGTGGAACCCTCATAAGCTCAGGCACACTAACAGTAAACACCGGCAGCTCTGGTACATCTACAATCAACACCCAAGTCGGACAACTCACAAGCACAACTAGCGGTGCTTCTCTGACTCTAAACCAAACTGGAGCCATTCAACTGAACACCGATAATGAAGGTGCTGGCTCTCTATCCGTTACATCCAGCTCTGGAAACATAACACTAGCAGGCACTACCACGGCTCTTGGTGGTGTGACTCTAGGTGTTTCCGGCAGTTATACAATCGGTGGCACTCCCAGTGTTGTTAGCAATGGAGTGTTAACTCTCAATGCTGGAAGCAGTGGCACATCAACCATCAATACTCAAGTGGCACAGCTGGCAAGCTCTACTAGCGGCGCCTCTTTCACTGTTAACCAGACTGGTGCCATTCAACTGAACATCAACAACGAAAGCACTGGTTCGTTGGCAGTCACAGCAAACGCCACCTCTGGCTCGAATGCCATCACTCTCACTCAAAATCTATCTGCCTCCACCATCACGTTAACCGCCAGCTCCAATGGCAACATCACTCAATCTGCTGGTGCTATCACTACCACTGGCACCTTAACTCTCAATCTTCCTGCTGGCACCAGCCAAGTTGCCAACCTGACTCAAACTGGCAATAACATCAACAATCTGACAGCCACTGGAGGTTCCGGCGGGACAATCACCCTTAATAATGGCGGCAATGCTCTTGCACTTAACACATTCGCAAGTGGACAAACTGTCACTGTTACGAATGCTGGCAACGTCTCTACCAGTAATCCAATCTCTTTGGGCATCGGCGCCTTGACCATTTCCGCAACTGCCGGAAGCAATATTAGTCTAGGCGCATCAGTGACTGCAAATGGCGGCGTTACGCTATCTACAGGCGGTAACGGGACCATCGGAGGCACCGGAACTATTGCAAGCACTGGAGTTCTTACGTTAACTACTGGTACCAGTGGTACATCCACAATCAATACTCAAGTTGGACAACTGACAAGTACTACTTCTGGTGCTTCTCTCAATATCAATCAAACTGGCACCATCCAGTTGAATACAAACAGCGAAGGTGCTGGTTCGTTTACCCTTGGCGTTACTTCTGGTAGCAATATCTATGTATCCGGGACGGTGACAGCCAACGGTGGAATTACCCTTACTACAAGTGGCGCAGGGACTATCCTTGGCAGCGGTACGTTTACAAGCAGCAGCACATTAGCGGTAAATGCTGGCACTAGTGGAACATCTGTAATCAACACCCAGGTCGGACAATTAACAAGCCTGACTTCTGGCGCCTCCCTTGCGGTAAGCCAAACTGGTGCAATTCAGTTGAACACTATTAATGAAAGTACCGGCTCGTTTATGCTGGCTGTCACATCTGGAAATATTACGGTGGCAAACGCCTTAACAACAGGCAACAGGATCTCTCTGGTATCCTATGCTGGCAACATTTCCCTCGGTGGCAATATTTCATCCGGCGGGGGCGATGTGTTATTGGTAGCCATGGGCAGCAACTCAAGCATTGCAGCCAGCGCCAGTGGCTTGCAGATATCTACAACAGGAGCAGCCGGCAGCGGTAATCTTGCCATGGTGGCTTCCGGCTCCAACAGCTCTATCAATCTTACTGGTTACGCTGTCTCAACAACGTCCAATGCTGCCAATGTTGGTGGTTCTGTCTATTTAAGCGCCTCCAGCACCATTACTGCCGGCTCTTTCACAACAGGCGGCGCACCAATGCTCGTTACAACAGCTGGTGCTAGTCAAACTATTACAAGCTCTCAGCTGTCTCTCTCCAATGGAGTTGTTACTGTAGGCTCTGTAGGCGCCAACCTGATCAAAACGCTTGGCACTCCTACTTCATACACCACTGTATCAGCCACGCCTACTTATACAACTGGCACATCAAATCTCTACCCGGAACAACTTCCTGGTGGTGGTTTAACTAGCTTCACAAACTCA
>CAILLX010000089.1 GCA_903835185.1 uncultured bacterium
AAACCCCACCAGTTGATGCTTGCAAGCAAAAAAAGGCCAAAAAGTGCAAAAAGCGACCAGAAGAGGTCGCTTTTTGCACTTGCTAAGATGGGGGTGGTCAGGGCATGTCACAAAAGATCAACGACGCCCTGGACATCCCCGCGCGCAGCATGAGCTTTATCCAACTGTGTAGTGAGGCTGAGGATGCTCCGGTAGAGCGAAGGGCAATTGGTGCCAACGGAGACATAGTATCAACAGTGCTTGATGATAGTGAGATTTATACGACATCAGGACAGTTGCTACCAGTAGCTTATTCTGGCGATGCAGTGCCCACTGAGTTACGACTGGGGCAGGATGCTGAAGTTGTTAATGTTGGACCAGGGCATTATCGGCTGGTAAAAGGTACAGTGCTGACTTCTGGTGTCAATAAACTCACCATTGACACTGAGCATGCAGCTGTAGTTGCGAAGGCTGGGACAGCTGTTCTTATATCAACCAACGGTGGGTTCACTCAAGTACTCAATCTGTTGGACCGAGCCAAGGGAGATGTGAATATTATTGCTGATATGCACTCGTATTCACCTGGACCTGGTCGGGCTGTTGGTATTGTCAGCGGTGCAAGTAAGACAGAAGCTGTCAAACTGGTGTGCAAGGAAAGGCTAGCTCGCAGGAAAATGCAGATTCTAGATGTAAGCAACAATACTCAGCTTGTCACAAATGATTTTTCAGTGCTAGATGCCTTGCAGCGTATCTCCTTGTTGAGCAATTTGCGTAAATCGCCTGTAGCATCGGATCAGCAGCTGTTTTCCAACATGGTCAAAATTGCTGCTGCTCTTTCAATGACGACTGACAGAAGCCGCGGATCGTATTCAACAACAGGTGGGCAATAATCAGCACGTTCTCAATTAACAAGATGCTTGCAAACTCCAGGGTTGGCAAGCAGCAATTGATCTATTGTGTTGTCCGGATAAGCAGTTACCGGTATGTTCATGAGAGATAATGTTTTGTGAGAGCCAGAGAAGGTGGACGGCATAAGCTATGAAAATCACTCCCATTGCCAGCAGCGCTAATGTGCTGCTCAAGAAAGTGAGAGGACTCCAGGTAAGACAGATGCGTGAAAAGCAAGGCGAATTCCTTGTGGAGGGAGCCAAGCTTGTCTGTGAAGCGTTTGCAAAGGAGTTGGTAGTTACAGATGTGCTTGTGAGCAAATCCTTTCTTGCCAGCGGATTTGGTGAAGCTCACGCTGCCAACATTACTGAGGTTTCCCTTGTGGAAGACAAACTCTTTGAAGAGTTGGTGTCGACACAAGGTCCGTGTGGAATTGTGGCGGTAGCAGAGATGCTGCGCTGGTCCGTGGATGATCTCTTTGCAGGAGCAGTGCCGCTGGTTGTCATTGCTGAAGCAATTCAAGACCCGGGCAATTTAGGAACGATGATTAGAACCGCTCTGGCAGCTCGTGCCAGTGGCATGATTCTCACTAAAGGGACTGTAGATCCGTTTAATCCCAAAGTAGTTAGATCGGCTGCCGGCGCGCTGTTTATGTTGCCGATTGTCACTGACATGACGACTGAAGATGCGATTGGCTGGGTAAAGAAGCATGGACTTTCGCTCATTACCTGCCAGATGGGTGCCGAAAAAATATATTGGGAAGCCGACATGACAGGACCAACTGCGCTTGCTTTTGGTAATGAAGGGCAGGGATTCTCTGCTTCTATCGTTTCGCAAGCAGATGACAGTGTGTCCATTCCGATGCATCAAGGCAGCGAGTCACTTAATGTTTCGATTTCGGCCGGCATTATCCTGTTTGGCGCCGTACAACAACGTGCCAAGCAGCAGCGGGCTGTACAAAGCTGGTAACTGTTCAGCCACTGCGCCAGCAGGTAGCAAGACATTAGTTGGGGATTGGGCTGGTCAGGGAAGAGAAGTGACATGGGTGAGTGTTTGCAGTCCGCTGTTAAAATGACGAAGGGCCATTTGGCTTCTTAATTAGGTGTAGCTCTCGGTGGAAAAACCATTGCAGGAATCTGAAAAGGCAGAGGCTGCTCAACTGTTGCCGCCTGACAAGTCCGAACTGTCTGGGGACAGCAAGCCTGTGCGTGGCAACAGCGAGAAGGTGATGACAGTAATGGAGCACCTTGACGAGCTGCGCACTCGCTTGATCCGCTCTGTGCTGGTACTGGCTGTAGCTTTTGGTGTCGGGCTTCTGGCTGCCAAAGAGATAGTGCGCTGGCTAGAGGTTCCTGCCGGCAGCATCCAGTTCCAGGCGCTGTCACTTGAAGAGCCGCTCTTAGTCTATTTCAAGGTGGCTTTCTATGCAGCGCTCGTATTGGCGCTCCCATATATTCTTTTTGAAGCAAGCCAGTTCGTTGCTCCTGGACTCAACCCCCGAGAGAAGCGGGTGCTGGCTCCTGTCGTTCTCGGTGGTCCTGTTCTGTTCATTGCCGGGGCTGCCTTTGCTTATTTCCTGGTGTTGCCACCAATGCTGCACTTCTTCGGTAGCTTCGGACAGGGCATGACTACTCTTAACCAACGTTTAGATTTTTATATCTCTCTGGTCTCAACTGTTCTTCTTTACATGGGGCTCTGCTTTCAGCTCCCAATCATTATTTTTGCTCTTTCCTTTACCGGTATCGTCAATTCAGGCATGCTGGTGAGAATCTGGCGTTATGCTGTGTTCGGGGCTACTGTAGTAGCTGCTATCATCACTCCTGACCCGACAGCAATTTCAATGCTTATAGTAATGGCTGCCCTGGTGGGGTTGTACTTCATATCCATTGTGCTGCTCAAACTTTTCGGGCGCTAACTGTCTGTCTCAGCCTGACAAGTGTTTAAATGACCTGCGCTTCCCTGGCAGACTTGTTAAGATACACTCTGCTCCCTACGTCATTTTTGGAACATGCCGCCCAATCTGGTACCGTTTGATAGTTTAAACTTGCTTTTCCTGCCGTTAATGGCTATTACTGCGTTGCAAGCAGGCAAGAACTGGCATCAGCTGTGGGATGCTCAGATCACTGAAGCAGACAGGCAACTTTTGCAAAGGATAGTTCTTTTTCTCCTGTTGCCGGTGGTGGTGCTGCTGCACGAGATGGGACATGTGGCAGCAATAAAGTATTTTGGTGGAAGCGTGCGAGAGTTTCACTATGCATTTCTCTCTGGGTATGTCATTTCCAATGAGATCTTTCCACCTGACCAGACTGTCTGGTTGTACTTTTCAGGCAATCTAGTGCAGATTGTTGTTGGACTAACTGCAGCGGTGGCCGCCCTGTTTGCTAGTTCGCCAGCAGTTGTGGTGTTGCTTGTTTACCTGGCGTTATGGTCAGTTGGTGGCACTGTCATTATTTATGCAATGCTATCTCTCAGCGGTTTGTATGGTGACTGGGTCAACATCTATAGGTCTCAGACATGGGATCTGATCATTCCTATTGTCGCCTTTCAGCTCGCTCTGGTAGCTCTAGTTTTATGGGCACTTTACGCAGAACGCCCTAAGCTTTGGTTTATTGAAAAGACTGATCTGAAATGGGCAGCAGAGAAAAAGCGGCTGAGCGCTCATATTATGCTAGAGCCGTCAGCAGAGCATTGGCTTAATCTGGCCTGGGCTCTGTATGGTAAGCGTCTTTATCGTATGTGTGCAGGTTGTCTGGCAAAGGCAGCTGCAATCTATCCAGATGCTCAACCGGTGCGCATTCTTGAGGCCACTTTGGCGCATGCTCGAGGGCAGTTCAAAAAGGCTGTCACAGCTTATGAGCAGCTGCTCCAGGCGGCAGAACTTTCTGAAAGTTTGCGTCTGATGGTGCTCATTGCTCTCGGACAGTGTTTTCTTAAGCAGCGTCTGCTAGATAAGGCTAGGACTGCTTTTATGAGCGCTGGTACACTGGCGCCGGAACTGGCAGATCCGCATTATTACCAGGCAGTCGTCCTGGCAGCAGGCGGTCGTGCTGCAGAAGCGGCCTGCGAATTTGAAGTGGCCAGGCAGCTCGACAGTTGGGTGGACACAGCTCTGCCTGGCATGGTGGATCGACAGTTGGAAGAGCTCAGATATAAACGAAAAGGTGAGAAATAATTTTCTCTCACACTTGTCAGGAGAGACCCGATTATAATGGCAAGCTCATCGGGTCTAATGACAACAGATAAAGTGCTGTTAACCTTGGCAAGGAGATCTGCTGTGGAAGTTTCCCAGTTATGAACGACATCTATCTATGGTGTGTCACAGGTATGGCAGCTGTAGTTGCCCTCAACACAATCTGGCGATTGTGGACAGAGCGCGATCGCCTGCTCAGAGAAGACCTTTCTGACGAGGACAGAGCATTTGCCTGGCGCGTCGTCATTTTTGTCATCTTCCCGCTGTTGAACTTTATCGACCTGCGCTCAACTATGGTGGCTTGCAACCTTCTTGGTGGCTATGTTAAGAGCTGGTCATACGGACTGATGTGGTTCCATGTCCAGCCTGTCGGACTGCCAGAGCACCAGCTTATTATTCCTGTATTCCTCGCTGGGGCTGTATTCCAGTTGCTTCTGGCAGTTTTCCTTTTGCCGGCACTATTATTCCGTCCGCACCCTTTTATAGCTACTCTTGTGGGCTATACGGCAGCATTCACTTTTGGACTCAACTTAATTATTGATCCGCTTCTGGCATTAGTCGGTATGGGTAGCCCCCGCTGGCAGATAGTTTATGGACTGCTTTCACATCACGAGAGAGCAATTTTTCTAACAGTTCATATAGCTGCAGCTGCTCTGTACATTATTGCCATGCTCAGTCAAAGTATTCGCCTGGTTTTTGCCGGATTGTCTCGTCCGGGCGCCTGTGATGAGCTCAAGAAGGCGTTAGCTGAATATCGTAGCTGCCCTGGTTCAGTGCGCCTTGCCTGCCTGGTCGGATTGCTTTATGACCGTGCTGGATTGCGCAGGCGTGCAAGAGCACAGCTCAAGCACCTCACTACCCGGGATTCTGACTCACTCTACACAACTTTTCTCCAGTCTCTACTTTTGTATAAGAGGCGTGACTATCGCTTGTCCAGACAAGCATTTATTACCAGCTCGGATTATCCTGGTGTAGACGGGAGCCTAAAAGCCAGCTTGCTGGCAGCAGCCGCCTGCTGCGCTTTTGCTGACGAAGATGTAACAGGCGCGCTTAACCTGGCTAGCCGTGCCATTGAATTTGACGACTTCTGTCTGGTGGCGCGTATGGTGAAAGTTGATGCTCTCTTGAGACAAGGCAAGAAAGAAGAGGCTGGAGAAGAGCTGTTGCTGGCGATGCGAGAAGGTTTAATCCTTGATCTTGAAAAAAAGGTTCCGCTAGATGCCGATGAAGTGTTCGAGAGCTTAGTTGCGCTTGAAGCGAAGCTAGGTCCAGGTTTACGCTTACCGGGACGCGAGCTGCAGGTACAATCAAGCAGTCGTTAATCAACATCTCTTTCTTACAGTCTCAATGGATTATCAGCTCTTGAGCTCACCTGCAGTTTTGGGGCAGCCAGCAGCGGTTGGCTTTCATTGATCTGTCTGTTTAAGGAGAGAGCAGATAAGGCAAAACTGCTGCCTAACAGAAATAGAGACGCTTATAAATTATTAACTCTGGGATGGCTCCCACTGAATGTGACGTTTATGTAAGCAGGAATACAACTAGCTTCTTCTCATTCCTGAACTAACAATTATGATTGCTCTGGAATCTCAAGGATGCTGTCGTGATTGCAGGAGTGATTGCACCGGTGACACGCAGGTTGACTAACAGATTGAACATTCGTGCCCGCTTGGTTTTTTTGTGCCTGGCAGTAGCCACTCCTGTGCTTCTTATGAGCATGGTTACTTTGTGGGCAGCAATCTACGGACCGTTAGGGCATGACTGGCTAATCTTAATGCTGATGCTTGCAGCCTGTGCCTTTGGACTGTCAGTGGTTCTGGCATTCAGGTTTGCTTACCACTTCACAGGACCGATTAATGAGCTGGTGCGGGAAGCTTTATCCATTGGGCGTGGTGACCTCCATAAGCGTGTCAAGCTGGAGAGTGGAGATGAGTTCGGACTGCTTTCGAGAGCCTTTAATCAGATGGCTGCCAATCTGGAGCTTAACCGCGAACATAAACTGATGGTGGAGAAGATTTCCAACTCAATTCGACAGTCACTTGATTTGGACGAAATTTTGAATACTGCAGTCAGCGAGCTGGGGAAAGCTCTGTCTGCCAGCCGCTGTTGCATAGCAATAATAAATGCCAACGGTCCTTCAGATCTTTGCGCAGAGCAGCTCGTTTTTGATTATGTCTGGTGGGATCCTGCAAGAGCCGGGGCACCGTTGAAGAACAGGTCAATCGTTATGACTGACGAGAGTATGCTCAAGACTATTATGGAACAAGGGACGATTCTTTCAATGGATGTCCTGTCGGCAAGCGATACTGTGCCACTTTTTGAAGACTCTCAGCGTAACCCTGAAGATTGGAGCTCAATTAGATCGCTGATGGCTTGCCCGATCACTATGAATGAGCAGACTCTCGGACTCATTATGGTGCACCAGTGCGATGAACGACATACCTGGATTGATCCAGAGCTGGAAATGGTTGATTCGGTTGCTGCACACGTGGCTCTGGCAATGAATAAGGCGTATCTTTATAAGCGTACGAAAGCTCTGGCTGATCAGCAGCTGCTTATTAATCATATTGTCCGTGCTGTGCGTGGCTCGCTTAACCTGGACACCATACTGAATACAGTTACATCCGAATTGGGCGACGCCCTGGTTGCTGATCGTTGTCAGATTGCCTTGCCGAGCTCTGAAGGACCGCTCGTTGTCAGTCATGAATTTCATTGCGTCAGCTTTGCTTCAATGATTGGTTCGAATATTTATGGCTACAAACCTGAATTTGAGCCGGACGTTGCTCCTGTGCCCACCAATACTGTTCTTGGTATCGATTTGGCTCGCCTGTCCGAATTTGCCGGTATCGAAAGCAGCAACACTCTCAAAGATGCACCGGTAGCAGTCATTCAAAACGCTTTGACTGATGATCGCACTATACCGTTTCGTGCTTTTCTAACTACGATCGGCTCTCAGTCTCTCATTGCTGCACCGCTTCTCAATGAAGACAGACTGCTTGGAGTGCTTATGGTTCATCAATGCCGCAACCAGCAACGTCTCTGGAAATCAGAAGAAGTTGGACTGGTTGCAGCTGTAGCAGATCAAGTATCTATTGCCATCAGTCATGCCCAGCTCTTTGCCCAGGTGAGACAACAAGCTATTACTGACGGCTTGACCGGACTGTACAATCATGTTTATTTGAAAAATCGTCTGGAAAGGGAGCTGCGTCGCGCGCAGAGAAAGGCAGCTCCATGCTCGCTGTTAATGATTGATCTAGACAAGTTGAAGTTCATTAACGACACTTTTGGGCATCCTGTAGGTGATGCTGCCATTCGTCAAGTTTCCTGGGCGTTACAAAATCAGTTGCGGAGCGGTGACACAGCAGCACGTTATGGTGGTGAAGAGTTTGCAGTTATTCTGCCAGAAACTCCGCTGGCTGAAGCTGTACTAATTGCCGGACGTCTTTGCCGTCAAGTTAACAGTACACCTGTACCAGGATTGGGAGCGGTGTCAGTCTCCATTGGCGCTGCTGCTTTTCCCGAGCAGGCTGGTGACCTCAAAGAGTTGATTGAAAAGGCAGACAAGGCGTTATATGTTGCTAAGCGTTGTGGGCGCAATCAGGTCCGGGCTTATGAGGTAGATGACTGCGGGAAACAAGCGCCTGATAGTCACTTTCCAACTGTCGACTTCAGGCAGGACTGAATCGGTGCGTGGATGCTGCTGCCCAGACGGTAAAATCTCTACTATGAGCAAGCTTGTTCTTTTTGATATTGACGAAATTTTCTCTTCGAGTCGCTGGCTGACACAGCGGGTGTTGTCAAGTCTATAGTTGGTTCATTGCATCCGACAGCAGCGAGCACAAAGGTACATAAAAGAGAATCAAGTCAAGAGCGTTCAGCAGTCTGACAAAATGGATATAATTTTAGGACTGGCGATTATTCGCAAACCGACAGATTATTGTTAAACGGCGCCTGTCCGATGAACGGTCTGAGGGCAGGCTGTTGCGGGGATGCTTTGTGGCAGAGCAAGGTAGACAAGATTATATGGGTCCTCGAGTGCGAGCCTATATCGGACTAGGTTCTAACTATGGAGACAGAGTTGGCTTTGTGCAGCAAGCAATGCAGCTGCTTAAGGATATCCCTGGTATAGAGATAGTAGAATGCTCCAGCTTATATGAGACTGAGCCGCCCGGTCCTGAGTATGTGGAGTGGTTCGTTAATGCTGTAGCTGCTCTCAATACAGATCTGACTTGTGAAGAGCTGCTCGACGTGTGCAAAGATATTGAGTCCCGCTTAGACAGGCTGCATGGTGAATTGAAAGCTGAGTTGCCGCCTGGCGGGCGGAGCCGCATTATTGATATCGACATCTTGTTTTATGCCGATCAATCGTTGGAAACAAAGGCATTGACTATACCGCACCCGTCATTGCATAAGCGGGCTTTTGCCCTTGTACCGCTTCTTGAGATTGCTCCTGATCTGATGCACCCTTGCTTGGGGCAAACTGTCTCTGAGTTGCATGATGCGCTTGCTGAGCCGGAGCAGGTCTATTTGTATGGCACCCGCGGGCTGGACTCCGACTTCTGCTAATGATGAGAGTGCGTAAGAGCAGACAACGGTCGGGAGAAAAGGAGTGATAGGTTGAGACTAGAGCCGGCATGTGCGGCAGATTCTGAGGAAAGCAGCAAAGCACACAGTGAGCGGCAGCGGACAGGAGGGAGTGCTTATGATCAATATCGGTACCGATATCTGTTCAATCATTCGTATCCGGTCAGCTTACGCTCGCTTTGGCGAAAAATTTCTCGAGCGCATACTTACACCTTGCGAAAAAGCCTATGTGGCAAGCCACACTCAACTGCTGGCTGAGCGTCTGGCTGGGCGGTTTGCTGTCAAGGAGGCTGTTTCCAAAGTTCTTAAAACTGGTTGGAAAGGGGTGTCCTGGCGAGAAATTGAGGTGGTTAAGGAGAGCTCGGGCGCTCCTGCCCTGAATCTTACCGGTCGAGCAAAAGTGCTCTCTGAGTCGCTCGGACTGACGCACTGGGAGGTAAGCTTGAGTCATGATGGTGACTACGCTCTAGCGTTCGTCGTGGCTCATGACTAATAGGTTGGTCTTGCACAGGCAGTGGTACCCTGGTTTTGCTTTAGTGAACCAGGTTATCAGAGCGCGTGGGCAACATCTGCTTATGATCGTGAAACGCAAGGATAAGGTGTAGGTTGGATAGGCAGAAGTGTAGTCCGCGCTATCTTATCTTGTGGCTCCTTGTAGTCGGATGTTTAGGGGTGGCCAGCTATTTTTTCAAAGGGGCGGAAGTTTTTCCTTCAGCTTCTATTGATCTCAAAGTCCCTCGGACTGAGATATTGTCCCTGACAGGAAAATGGGCGGATTATCTTGGCTATAAATCTGCTGGTGCGATAAGCTCGACCGAGTTTTCTTACGATGATGGAGCTAAGACCTTTCTCGAGCATGAGTTGGGTCTCGCGGATGCCAATTTATTGATGAGGGAGAAGATACCTGTATGGTACTGGTCATCTCGTCTGTGTCGCCCGTTCAACCTGGAAGAGTTTACTACGGCTATTAGCCCTGCCGGGCGGGTAGTCTCCTTTGAACATTCAATTGAGAACGATCTGCCTTTACCTTCAATTCAACACAGCGATGCCAGATTGCTTGCTCGTAGTTTTGTCGAAGAAAGGATGAAGCTGCCTTTGAATGGCTACAAACCTGTTGAGGATGGCTCAGTAGTGCAGCCGCACAGAACTGATCATTACTTCACCTGGGAGGATGCGCGTCAGGATTTCAAAGGTGCCAGACTGCGCGCTTATGTCTATGTCTCAGGAAACAAAATTACAGCTTTCAACCATTTTCTTTATATTCCGGAGACCTGGCTGCGCAAATTTAGCGAACTGCGTTCATACAACAAAGCTCTGGAAGCAGTTGCTGGCATTGTTTATGCAGTTCTCAATGTGGCTACATTTTTTGCTTTTATGTGGATGTTTGCCAAGGGTGCTGTGAGATGGAGAGTCGCTCTGGCAGTAGCTTCTGTTGTGGCGGCAGTGGACTATCTGGAATCTGTCAACTCCACACCCAACATCTTGCGTAATTACACAACTACCATGTCCTACAACGGTTTTGTGCTGGACATTTATGTTTCAGCTCTCTGGAGCGCAATTGGAGAGTTTGTGCAAGCTTTGATGCTTGCAGGAGCTGCCGAAGCTTTATATCGTTCACTTTATCCTGCAAAGGTGGCTCTGGAGAAGGTTTTCACTCCAGAAGGTTTGCGCTGCCGCCAGGTGTTCACCGGGTTGGTGGCAGGTCATGCCGTCTTCGGGATTCATCTTGGCTGGATTATCTTTTATTACCTGCTGGGCAAACCGTTACACTTCTGGTCTCCGCTTGAAGTGCGCAATGTTGAGAGTCTTTCGACAATAGCACCATTCTTCTCGGCCATGTATATAGGTGTTACAGCAGCAGTTTCGGAGGAGTTTACCTACCGGGTGCTCGGTATGAGCATCTTTCAGAAGCTGGTGAAAAGCTTCTGGCTGGCCAACCTGCTGCAAGCTCTTGCCTGGGCATTTATGCACAGCAATTATCCGCAAGAGCCTGCTTATGCTCGTGGAGTTGAGCTTACTGTAGTTGGCTTATTCTACGGTTTTATCTTGCGCCGTTACGGTCTGCTGCCCTGTCTGGTCTCTCATTTTGTCTTTGACACCTTCCTGGGTGTGACTCCACTTATGTGCAGCTCTTTACCAGGATTGCAACTGAGCTCTTTCATCGCCGTCTGCCCGTTTGTTCTAGCTCTGATTGCTGGTGCATTTTTGATCAAGCGGCAAGGGTGGGGGCAGGAAGAGGCTCTTATCAATGCTGTTATACCAGTCAGTGCAATTCCAGATGCTATTGAAGAGGTGCTTCCGCACAGCCAGTACACATATAAGCCCCTATCGCGGAGAACTCGCTGGCTCCTGGCAGCGGTAGCAGTAGTAGCTGTTCTGGTTGAATTTGGCTACAAGTTTCCGGTGGTAGGGCAGGAGGCTCGCCTGGCAATATCGCGGGAGCAGGCGCTTGACAGGGCCAGTCTTTATTTGAGCAATCGAAAGTTTAAGCCTTCCTATCGTATGCAGGCAGCCTGGTTGAGTCGTGGCATTGGCGCTCAAGAGTTGCAGGAGTTTCAATATCTTTTTGAGAAGCTCAAGTTTAAGAAAACAGCGGCTCTGGCTAATCTTCCTGGACATCAGTTAGTCTGGCATGTGCGCTTCTTCAGACCGTTAGATCCTGAAGAGTATATGGTGAGTTTAGATAGCAGCGGGCAAGTGGTAGCATTTGATCTCACCAGAGCAGAAGATGCCCATGGTGCACGCCTTTCCCCGAGTCAAGCTAGGGCTGTTGCAGAGCGTTATCTGAGCCTTGAGCATCCTGAATTAAGACCGTTTCGCTTTGACTCGGCTCGTTGTGAAGAGAGGAAGGCGCGCACTGATCATATATTGACCTATAAAGTGCCAAGATTTGACGCACCGGAAGCTGAATTCAAGGTCAATGTGCACCTTGTGGGAGATCTGATCTCCGGATACGAACAGTATTGGGATCTTCCGGATAAATGGATCTTTGAGCGTTCTCGGCAGACAACCAAAGATCAGATTTGTGGCTATGTTGTAGCCGTACTCGGTCTGGCGATCTTTGTTGCAGCTCTCTGGTGGATGGTCGGTATTGCTCGAGCCAGGGCGATTCGCTGGCGTCCTGCTATTATGCTTGGATTAGCTATGGCACTGCTGGTGATACCGCAAGAGCTCAATGATATTTGCGAGTTTTTTGTTGGTTATCATACTGATACGCCGTTGCTGACATTTTTTACAGTCCAGGGAGTGCGGCAGATAATGACTGCTGTTCAGATGATAGGTGTAGTGGTGGGCTTAGCTGCCTTCTCACTGGCTTCCTTCCGGCTGCTCTTCCCGCGCACTCATGTGTCCTCTATCTTGCGTGTCGCTGTTAATAACGATGGAAGTCAAACCAGTGGTGCTCAATCTGCTTTCTGGCTTGATGCTGTTCTTGCCGGTTATGCAATTGGAGTCGGTTCGCAAGCGTGGCAGCTCATCTGTGGTGGGGTGCACTCAGCAATCTCTCCTGTCGTGACTTTAGCACCACTTGAGAGTCTTTGTGCTCTGGTTAACGTCTCGCGACCGGCGCTTGATCTCATTATGGACAGCTTTTCCAGGGGGGTTCAATCAGTTTTATTGGCCGGAATAATTGCTGGAATTTATGCCAAGTACTGCAAAGGTATCAGAGCTTATCTTATCTTTGCCATGATTGTAAGCGTTGTCTATCCTTGTACTCAACGCTACTGGCAGGATTATCTAATTGATGTGGTCCTTTATTTCACCTGGTTTGCAGGTATCTGGGTCTTCTTGCAGAAAATAGCCAGGCAGAACATTTTGGCCTACTTCTTAGCTGGGGCTATCAGCATTATTGCCGCCGGTCTGAGAGTGTTAGCAGCTCACGGAGCTGCCCAATTTCCTCAAGATGTTGCCATTCTCATTCTTGTCCTGGCCAGCCCGCCGCTGTATGTTATCTACCTCCTGTGTCGCAACGGACAAAAGGTAGTCCAAGGTCCACCTCTGGAACTCTGACCGGTCTGACAGTATTCCAGCTGCTGCCTGGTTTTACTGACAGATGGATTAAGTCTCTTGAGTAAGTGGGTTGCCGTCTAGAAGGGAAGGCGGGTCTTTAGGGTCGCGCACCTCTCCCAGCGGACGTCCAATTGATAACGCTATCATCAGGCAGAGGTCGACCCGCTCCATTATTTCCTGGGTGAAGGCGCCAATCTTATTGACAAGTAATGACCTGGGAATAGTGGCAATGACAGTGCAATCGATGACTGAATCCAGCCGCAGTCCGGCTGCCTGACCTTCTGGCGTATTCATCATGACCACCACCTGTGTTGGCTCCCGGGTTGCCCGGCTGGTGTTGCTGGTTAACGGTACCAGAAGAACGTCGTCCAGCCTTGAGTTGTTGTAGTCGTTAGAGATAATGACAGCTGGCCGGCGTTTAGTCTGTGTCTGACCGTCGTCGGTGGTGTATGGGAAAGACACCAGGACAACATCACCCTTCCGGTATTGTGCCAGCTTTGTTGACATTGCAACGCCAGTTCTAGTAAGGCATCCAGACAGTCAAAACTGTCGCATTTATTTTACCAGCAGTTAAGCTGCTTCTTAAGTAAGGCAACTAAATAAAAGTACCAGCAAGCCGGTACTTAATAGGATTGTCTATTAGATCTACCTAGCAGTCAGCGTAGGCTTTATCCATCTCGTCATTAAGGCGGGCCAGAGTATCTTTGCCACATTCATAGCCCTGTACTCTTGCTTCGTTCGGTCTGAACAGTTTGGCAATGTAAGGCTGGACAGCATGTTTCATTACAGTGTGAAAGCTAAGACCGATCGACTCGACCAAAGCCCCTTCAATCGAATTGACCCGCTCGGAATCTCTGGCGATCTTGTCCGCCTTGTCTCTATTCTCTGCCAATCTATCTGAGAAGTTCTCAACCATTGTTGCCCTATCTCCTGCAAGCTGTTTAGCAGGCTATTTATCACCAGAATGCGAGTATAACATGGCTTTCAAGCATTAGAATATCAAATTTAATCTAACCCCTTGACTTTTAATATGCATTCTTCTTATCCGACCCTATATACCCAGCCTTTACAGCTTTGAGACTGAAAGGAGAGAGAATTTACTTGTGTTTACTTTTGCTAGCTCTTTGACTAGACGGCAATTTTCACGTGCTCTTTAAGGAAAGAGATAGTGTGCTGAGTAGCGCCGCCTGGAACAAAAATCTCTTTAACCCCAGCTTTGAGCAGCTGCTGTCTGTCTTCTTCTGGAATAATGCCGCCGCCAAAGACAATAATGTCGCCTGCCCCCTGCTCCTTGAGAAGTTCGACTACGCGGGGGAAAATGGTCATATGCGCCCCGGAGAGGATACTTAAACCTATTGCATCCACATCTTCTTGAATTGCAGTTTCGACAATTTCTTCCGGAGAACGGTGGAGTCCTGTGTAGATGACCTCCATTCCAGCGTCGCGCAGCGCCCTGGCTACCACTTTGGCTCCACGATCATGCCCGTCCAGACCGGGTTTTCCTACTAATACACGAATCTTGCTCTTATTCATACCAATCCTGTCAGGAGAAACTTGACAAAGTATATAACTTTTACCTGTAGCTTCCTTTGTCAGCCTTCTGGCGCTGAAACTGGATGATTTCAAGAAGATCTGCAAACTCTGGGATGTCTCGCCTGTTAATTAAATAAAAACACTGTGGTGCTTTGACAATGGCAAAAGCAAGCCAAGCCGGTTTTATGCACGACTTAATTTGAGCCCAGGGTAGCCTTGTGCGCCAAAGGAGCAGGCTCAGGAGTAAAGCATCGCTAGTGACGACTGCTTTATCAACTTCCAGAACTGTCGGTAGAAGGAAGAAGAGGTTGACGAAAACAAGGAGAAGATAGCTGCTGAACTCATGAGCAAGGTCGATACGTCCGGCGGCGCGCAGATGATTGTTGCTGGCGATTAAAGAGACGTTGAGCCCAATTATAATTATGAAGCCGCACCAGCGTGCAAAATGCTTCCAGCGCCGCCGTTTGAATTCACGCTGCTTGCCAGCTTCAGCTGTGGAATACGTCTTTTTTTTCATTAGCTCGAGCTCAGAGTAAAGTAGAAGATCGGTTAGAATTCCTCGGTGTCCCAAGCTGAGCTAACAAGTAGCTGATCCCACTGAGGCTGTTTGGATTATTGTCTAAAGCCTGCAGGCTTACATTAAAAAGGTGGATGTCATGACTGTGGTAAAACTTGCTGAATACCTTTTCAAGCGTATAAGCGATGCTGGAGTCGAGCATACTTTTGGTGTTCCCGGTGACTTTGTACTGCCTGTTTATGCTGCCCAGGAGCGCTTTGGTCTCAAGACTGTAGTGATGACGCATGAGCCTTCGGCCGGTTATGCAGCAGATGCTTATGCACGACTGAAAGGGCTGGGTGTAGCTCTTGTCACTTATGGTGCTGGCGGACTAAATATAGTCAATCCGGTGGCTCTGGCTTATGCTGAGGAGTCGCCGTTGCTTGTAATTAGCGGTGCTCCGGAAACGCGGCACTACCGGCAGAAGCCTGAACTGCACCATTGTGTCAAGAATTTCCAAACTCAGTACAACGTTTTTGCTGAAGTGACAGAAGCACAGGCTCTACTTGGCTGCCCTGGTTCAGCGCGCCGGGAGATAGATCGTGTTGTAGATTCGGTACTTAGCAAGTCGCGTCCAGGATATATTGAGATTCCGCGTGATATGGTCAATCAGGAGATTAGCCTGTCTGGGGCGGCTCCAATTAAGGAAGAGCGACGTACTGAGGCGGTAAGTGAAGCTGCAGCTGAAATTGCCGGTAGGCTAAATTCGGCTCAACATCCTGTTTTATTGGTTGGCGCAGAGATTCGCCGTTTCAAACTGATGGATGCTGTTGTAGCTCTATCTGAGAAGCTCAACGCTCCAGCTGTCACTTCAATCTTAGGCAAAGCTTCTTTCCCGGAGTCTCATCCAAACTTCATCGGCATTTATTTTGGTCATTTCGGAAGCACTGCTGTACGAAAGTATGTTGAATCTTCTGATTGTGTTGTCTGTCTTGGTGCTGTTCTTACAGAGATGGAAACTGGCGGTTATACAGCCAAACTAGATCCTGACCGTCTAATTCAGATGACAGCAGCTGAGACAACAGTCGGGTACCATTCATATCGGGGTATTGAACTCTCACAGCTGCTGTCAGAGCTGGCTGTCAGCTGCTCTACCACCCGCCATGCTGACTGGACAGCTTTAAGGTCGACAGAAAGTCCGACTCATCCTGCCGGCTCTGGAGAGCTTACAGTGATCGGCATTATTGAGGAACTCAACCGGTTTTTGCGTAGAGAACATATAGTCGTAAGTGACGTTGGTGACTGTCTTTATGCTGGACTTTCTTTAAAGACAGACACCTTTATTGCTCCTGGCTACTATTCGAGTATGGGGTTCGGTGTGCCAGCCGGAATTGGTGCTCAGATGGCAGTACCGGAGAGCCGTCCTGTTGTACTGGTCGGTGATGGTGGTTTTCAGATGACCGGCATGGAGATAAGTACAGCTGTCAAACTAGGCTTAAACCCAATTGTGATTGTTTTCAACAATGGCAGTTACGGAATGCTTAGATTTGTTGACCAACAGCGTGACTATTACAAACTTCCACGTTGGGATTATGTGTCACTGGCCAAGGCTGTAGGCGCAGACGGAGTCCAGGCTGCCACACAAGCTGATTTTCATGCAGCACTCAAGCAGGCTGATAAAAGCAAACAGCTCTGTCTTATTGATGCCAGGCTGAAAAATGATGATATCTCGCCAACTCTCAAGCGTCTAACAGATCATTTCAGAAAGAAAATAAGGGCAGCAACGCTGTAAGGAGCAGAGCAAGCAGGTTCTTGACCGGGTATTTTTAGCCTACCCTGCCACATGTAAGACAGTTTGCCTGACCTGCTTATCTGAACTGAGACGGATGCCCGCCTACTACTTCTAGGCTAATTGTTGTGTCTTGCGTGACTTCACCTGTGCAAGGTGAGTAGAGCTTGATTTTGAGTGCTAACGGTCCTGCTCCGGCAGTGTTAAATTCGTGTGCAGTCAACTGGGTCTGCCTGGACATTACTCCATGTTTGGCATCAAACTTGGTCTCATCAGCACGGGCATCCAGAAAGTAACCAGGACCATCAGGCACAAACAGTTTGTAATCTTTAGAGACGTTGGTAGCTGAGGCAGTAACTAAGACAGTACCGCTGTTAGCTTGCAATATTATCTGTGAAGGTTGGACTGTAAGAATTGGTTGCTTGATCTCTATTGCTGTTGTTGCTGAGGAGAGACAGCTCATCCCATCGTAAGTAAAGAGTCTCACTGTCAGATAGACAATTCCGCCGGTGCCCTGACAGGGCGAGTGATAAGAGCAGCTGTCTTTAGGGCAGCCGCTGTGCTCTTCAGCAGATGTGACCCCATCTGTGGCAACGTTGAACTGAGTGGAAGGTGTTATAGAACCGAGCTCTTTTGTGCCTGTACTTGTGCTGCCGTGGTCGTGGCTCCAGAGTGTCCAGTTAAGCCGGTATCGAGTAGTATTGCGCACAGCAGCTGTGAAATTGCATTGTTCACCAAGAAGGAACTGTTTGTGTTCTGGAAGGATGGTAATGCTTGCTGGGTGCTCTTGTGCATTTGCTGCTGTAAATGCACAAGCTAAAAGAAGTGCTGCTGATAGCACGGTAAGTAGTGCTGCCCAGGCGTAGCCTGTGATTATCCTTGGGTGTATGTAGTGCATGTGCTGGCTCCTGAGCTTGCTCGCGGCTGTCTTTATGCTTGCCGTGATCCTGGCAGAATTATTATAGGGTACCGGCTTTCCTCGCCTGGCAAGGAGACAACGTGTGCAAGAGCTGTCTCAGCTTGCTGCATATTTCGCCCGCGCGCTGCTTGTCTGGTCCTGGAGCTGTCGGGTAGCTGAGAATGCCTCGCCCGCAAAATGCCGGTGCTAATTGAGCAGTGCGCGGGATGATATGGACATGGAAGTGTGGCACCACTTCAGCTAAAGTAAAGGTGTAAATGCGCTGGCAAGGCAGAAGTGAGTGCAATGATTTCATGATAGCGGCAAGGAGCGGACCATAAGTGGCTAACTCTTCCGTGTTAGCCTGCGCTAAGTCCAGGAAATGGCGTCTTGACGCAAGAGACAGATATCCCAGAATATCTGTCTCTTGCGAATGACGGATCGACCAGAATTCATCTTGATAGACAAGATTGAGAGGTGAATCTTCGTGAGAAGATTGCCTAGCGCAAATGAGACAGGTCTCCTGGCTATTCATTCTCTTTCTCCTTTCACAGCCCGCTGTCAGCATATAATACCTTCAACCTCCTAGAAGCTGGTATTCAAAATGGAGTCCGGATCACGAGCGACAAGAAAAACGGTTGCTGCCGCGCCGCTTACCACAGGCAGCCTCTGGAAGGTCATCTGGACAATGTCATGGCCGCTGGTGTTGACAACGGTTGCCGGATCTCTCACCGGCGCTGTCGACATTCAAGTGGCAGGATCTCTGGGATCGACTGCACAGGCAGCAGTAGGACTTTCTGAGCAGATTCTTTTTGTATTGATGGTTTTTGTCATGTCTGTAAGTATCGGGACAACTGCAGTCGTGTCGAGATCGTTTGGTGCTGGAGCTGTCGAGGAGAGCGTGCACGCTACTTCTCAGTCACTTGTATTGGCTATAGGACTTGGCATTGTCTTGTCGGTTATGACTTTGCTCACTGCTCAGTTTATCCTTCCTTGCTTTACTGCTCCTGGCGGATCAGGATTAGCCCCGAGCGCTTCTGCTGAAATGCTCAGGCAAGGGAGACTTTATTTGAGCATATTTGGGGTTTTTCTTGTTCCATTCAGCATAGTTACCATCACTAATGCAGCATTTCGTGCCATCGGAGATGCCCGGACGCCTATGGTGGTGGTGGCTGTCTCAGCTGCCATATGTATTACAGGTGATATTCTTACTGTTCGCTGTGGCTGGCCGGTTGCCGGACTTGGCGTTCGGGGCATAGCTTTCTCAGCCATTACCGGAAGTACTGTCGCTAGCATCATTGTTCTCTGGAGGTTGTCGTGCTCGCCGTTGAAAGGGGCTCTGAAACAGCTTTGTCCAATCTCCTGGTCGATGATCAAAAGAATAGTTCGCATAGGAGTGCCTTCGGCAGCACAGAAGTTGAGCTATTCAGCAGCTGTATTTGTGCTTTTCTTTATACTTTCTCATTGTCCTTCTCCAGTGCAGGCAATTGCTTCATGGACCATAGGTATCAGAGTGGAAGGCATACTGTTCATGCCGTTAATAGCCTTGTCTATGGCTGTTTCATCCATAGTCGGACAGAACCTTGGTGCCAGGCAGCCACTACGGGCGTTTCAAGCCGGTTGGAATGTGACCTGGATAGGAGTTGTGATGATGGTTGTGTTCGGTACAATGCTTTTCTTTGGTGCTGAGCCGCTTGCGCGCTTGATGAGTCATGATCCCAAAGCAATTGAATATACAGCAAGTTATCTGCGCATCAACGCGCTGGCTGAGCCATTTCTGGCATTTGCTATGATTTTGAGCGGTGCTCTTCAGGGTGCTGGTGATACGCGTTCTCCCATGTGGATAAGCATATTTTGTAACTGGATTATCCGCCTGCCGATACTCTGGCTACTTGCTCTCAAGCTCAGCTTAGGACCGACCGGAGCTTGGATTGCCATGACCATATCAATCACTATTATGGGACTTTTAGTAATCTGGAGATATCAGTCGGGAGAATGGCTTAAGGTGCGAGTTTGAATTGAATCGCTAGTTCTTCTTGGCACCAATACTGTTTAGATAAGCGGTCTGCAACTTGTAGGGACGACTGTAGGGGCGACTGTAGGGACGTAGGGGCGGCTCGCGAGCCGCTCAGCGGGCGCGTCTCGACGCGCCCCTACGCTGTACGGTATTGTTTTTAGCACCCTTTCAAACTTCTCCGGCTGTGAGATCAGAAGTTTTAGTCTGGCAGTTGTGATGAGGAGCAGGTGGTGGCAACATAGCGATAATGAACCACTGTGCCAGGCGCACCTGAGCAGTGCCGAAGTTGTACTCGAATAGTCCTGCCACCAGTAGTGCGACTGTGCCGCCAAGTATGCCCAGGCAAAGGGAACGCTCGCCGTCCGTACTATTCTTCTTGGCTCCCAAGGCGGTAATGATGTACTTGAGTGCAGCAATCCAGAGCCAGAGATAAGATGCCAGTCCGAGGGCGCCTGTGGTAGCTAGAATATGCAGGTAGTTGCTGTGGGCGTGGTTGATATCTTTGGAGTGCCCAGGAACTATCGCCTCTGGGATATTGAAGTGAGGATAGTTGCGAATGCCGACACCGACGAGCGGTTTGGAGCGCCAGATCTTAATAGATTCCTGCCAGATCTCTAGCCGAACCCGCACACTTATGTCTTGCTGCCAGGCGCCCAGTTGAGCAATTCTTGTATGGACTACCGGTACAATCACCCAGCACAAGACTGATACCACTGCCAGTGCCAGACAGCATTTTGCCAGTGCGCGCCAGGAAAGGAGTGCAGTCATGGACATTATGCCGGCTATGGCTCCTAGCCAGGCGTTGCGCTCACCGGCAAAGAGAACGCCGGCGACATTTGCAACTACAAGGAGAACAAAAACAGGTTTGCGTGCCATTCCCCAGCTGAACTCCTTGTTGCCGCCGGCAAGCAAAATGCCCAGAGCAAGCATGCTTACCAACTGCATCTGTCCGGCGTAAGCCATAGGGTTGGCTAGAAAACCAGTCGCTTGTAAGTAGCGGTAGCCAAAAGGATGAAAGTTGCAGAGCTGCTGCACCGCTCCGAATACTCCAGATAACGCCCCGACTATGATGAGTGCTTGAACAGCAACTTGTTTGACAACCTTGTGTCTGGCGAGGATATGGAAAGCCCACGGGAAGACAATTAGTGTTTTGAGATTGATAAGTGAGATAAAAGCTTCGGACAGCCCGCCGTTAGCTAGTCCTGAGACAAACAGAGCGCAGGCAAATACTGCTAGCGGCACAAGCAACGGTGTCCTTGCCAGTGTTGAGAGCTCGGCACGCCACCGGTCTGGGGTGAGAATAATTTGTAGCAGCCAAAGAGCCACTCCCAGGACAAAGATTACCCAGCTGGCAGTAAGAGAAAAAGGCAGGCTGACGGCATAAAGCACAATGAGTGCTGTCTGCAGCCGGAAAAGTTTTTCTGCTAGTTGGCTAACTAGCACCCTGACTAACCTCCCATCAAACTAACTGCCAGTTCAAGCTATTGGGGTTAGCTAACTCCAGCTCACCATACCCATAATCTCTTGCACATCTGCGAGCGTTTGTCTGGCAACTTTTCTTGCTTTGGCATTCCCACACTCTACAATCTGGCGCAACTGTTCCGGATTTTGCATCAACTTTTCGCGCCGGTGCCTGACAGGGGCGAAGAACTCGTTAATCAATTTACCCAGACGAGCTTTACAAGCAACACAGCCGATAGCTGCACTCTCGCATTCTGATTTGACTTGATCCTTAATCTCTTTTCCAAAAATCTGGTACATAGGCCACGGCACTTCACACAAATCTGTGTGCCCTGGCTGGGACTTGAGTGCCCGGGTACGATCAGTAATTGACTGTCCAATCTTGGCGATAGTATCGGCTTCGGTATCAGCAAGCTTGATGTCGTTACCAAAGGATTTGCCCATCTTTTGCCCATCAACCCCTTTTAATAAGGGTGTTTCGGTAAACTCAGGCTTTGGCTCAGGGAAATAGTCGACTCCATACGTACTGTTAAACCGCCGTGCCACATCGCGCGCAAACTCCAGATGTGATTCCTGGTCTTTACCTACCGGTACTAGAGATCCTCTAAAAGCAAGTATGTCGGCAGCCATGAGAACAGGATAGCCAAGAAGACCGTAACTGACCTTCTCCCAGCCTTCCTTCTCATTGGCAGCCAGCATCTTGACCATATCTTTTAAGGTTGGCTCTCGCTCAACCCAGTTGTGCGGTGTGAGCATTGAGAGAATAAGGTGTAGCTCGGCTAGCTCAGGTATGGCAGACTGGACATAAATGGTTGCTTTCTCAGGATCGACACCAACTGATATCCAGTCTGCAGCTATTTCCCAGATATTGGCTGGAATCTCCCGGCTTGCCTGATATTTTGTCGTGAGGGCGTGCCAGTCGACTATCGAAAAATAAGAGTCGTAACGATCTTGAAAGTTGACCCAGTTAAGCAGAGCGCCAAAATAATGTCCTAAATGCAACCGCCCGGTAGGGCGCATACCGGACATAATCCTTATCGTCTTAGATTCAGTTGTAGACAACTACTTTAGCTCTTTCGCTCGTTCGCCTTGGCGACTGCCAGGCGGACTTTAGCTTTCTTGCGGGCAACTTTAGCTTTACGGCGGCGCTGTTTTTCACGAGTATTGTATTTAGCTGTCATAGACTCTCCTTAATATGGACAGACCCAGGATATGTGAATATACCAAATTCGGCTAGCGCATGGCAAAGCGCTGCTGCTCTCTGTTTACATTGTCCAGGTCTTCCTGGGAAAGGAAACCGTTCAGTATGAGCATTTGTGTTAACTTTATGCCATCTGCCCGAGCAGCATCAGACAGATCACGCAGCTCCTCGCCGGTGACGCGGCGGCGTTGAAGCAGATACTGGTCCAGCTCCATGCGTATGAGCAAGAGATCGGCTGTTATTTGTAGCACAGGGTCAGGATTAGTTATGTAACCTCTGTCGAGGCAATAGCGATAAGTGGAAAGAGTTGCAGCTGGCGAGCGCGGAGCTGCCTGGACCACCACTTCGAGGGACTGTTCAGCTTCCACTTTGAGAAGCACCTGTCTTATCTGGTCATCCAAAGCTGGGTTTTTTAAAGCAAGGAAACCAAACTCAGTGATAGTGAAAGTAGCCTTCATGAGGCGTTCAATGTCGATAGATATAATCGGCAAAACTGTAGTGCGCTGCGTAAGGAGCGGGCTTTCGGCTTGGGCTGCTGCTGGTTGAGCCGGCTGCCCTGGCTGCCTTTTGCTCTCAGCTGCAGTGGCGCCGGCAGCTGGCTGTGTTGTCGTCGTCGGCTGGGGTGGTGGAGACACAGGTGGCAGATGTGATTCTTCGCGATAAATCTCCTGAGAGACGCGCGGTTGTGCGCCTGCAGATCTATATGACTCGCCTGGCAGGTGAGTGATCTCTTGTGATCCTGCAACACGCACTACTTCGACCGACCTGGTGAGAATGAGCCGGTAGAGAATGCTTGTGCACTGCACAAGATCAAAAGCAAACTCTCGCATTGACTGGCGCATAGTTCTGCCGCCTGACAACCAGCCAAGAATAAGAAAATCTTCCCGCTGCAGCGGTTGCAGTTTCGATGATTCCTGCCATTCAGGTGTGCCGAACAGGCGGGAGGGTCGAACTACAGTGTTGAGTCCAATCTTGTTTTCTAGTAAGAAGGAGGCTTGATCTGAAAATGAATAAACCTGATGCAGCTTTAGATTCATATTTCTTTCAATAGTGGTCTCGAACCGTGGCGACATCTGCTCTATATAAAACGCTCCGTCCTCCCAGGTCATAAACTCGCATACGGCATCCTCGCCGCCGAGAAGTCCGTAGTTGGCAGAAATAAGGTAGCCATCTAAAATTGAAAGATCACCAAATGCTGAGCCCCGCTCAACTTTGAGGCGGTAGCTTTTATGCCCTTCGTTGCCTAGAAATTGCAGCAGTCCGGGCAAGCTGACATCTTTTAAACTACCTTTAATCATGAGTGAACTACCGTGTTCCCAGTTTTTTGGTCAGCGTTCTCATTGTTCCGATTGTAAAGCATCGTAGTATTGATAACAAAATAGTGACGACTGGGCAGCAGTTAATCAGAAGAGGTAGTTCAGTCAGCTCAGTAAGGGAAACCAGTCTGAAAATTAGGCTTTCACATGAAAGAGGTGCCAAGATTAGCAGATACTTGAACCACCAATGTTGCAAAAGTTAACATGGTTCTTGACTGCTAGAGACCTGTGTGAAATGGGTAAATACCGATTATGGGCTTGATGGTTGAGCGTGGTTAGTATAGAGGAGTTAACGAGGTTGAGTGCAAAGGGTGGCGATGATATGCCTGACGAATGGGCGGACGTAGGACTCTTCACGCGTGGTGATGATGTGGCTCCAGCTGAAGCTGAAGAGCCGGAGATTGAACTTGTCCGCACAAGTGACGCTTTTACCGAGGATTCGGTGCGCCTTTATCTGCGCGAGATTGGACGAGTGAAGATGGTGAAGCCTGATGAAGAGATTGAACTGGCACGTCAAATTGCTTGTGGTGATCGTGATGCTAAGAAGCGGCTGATTCAGGCAAATCTGCGTCTAGTAATCTCAATTGCCAAGAAATATGTCAATAGAGGACTGCCTTTTCAGGACTTGATTCAAGAAGGCAATTTAGGGCTGATTAGAGCTGCTGAAAAGTTCGATCATACAAAAGGTTTCAAGTTCAGCACTTACGCTACCTGGTGGATCAGGCAAGCTATTAGTCGTGGACTGGCAGACAAGTCACGCACCATCCGTGTGCCTGTGCATATGGTTGAGTCGATCAATAAGATGAAGAAGACAAGCTCTCGGTTGGCTCAGGAGCTGGGACGCAAACCGACAGATACCGAACTGTCACATGCGATGGAGATGCCTGTTAGCAAGATTCAAGAGATTATGCAGGCTGATCGCGAACCTATTTCGATGGAGATGCCGCTGAATAGAGATGAAGAGACGTATCTGGGTGATCTGATTGAAGATAACGAGTCATCACGCCCAGACTCAACTACAGTTGAAGAGTTGATGCGGCAAGATCTCAATAGAATGCTGAGCCAGCTCACCCCACGAGAGCGCGATATTATGCATCTTCGTTATGGACTTGAGGATGGGCGGCAACGGACACTTGAAGAGGTTGGGCGCTTGTTTAATATTACGAGAGAGAGAGTGCGCCAGATTGAACATAAGGCGTTTCGCAAATTGAGACAACCGGCCTGGTCGATTAAGCTGGCTGGCTATCTCGAAGATTGAAAGCTTGCCCGCTGAGCACCATCTGCGCTCCCGACTGTCCAAAGTGATTTGTTCCATCTTTGCTTGAGTCTCCTGTGTGTGCATTGCGTATGTCAAAGTACAGCCACGCACCACAACAAGCTAAATTGGTTTCGCAGCATCACAGCAAGCGGCTTACCAGCCGGGGTCCCTGATTCGAAACCACAGTCGTCCGATGAGTGTGGGAAATACATACGAATCCAAACTATAATGACACCGGCTGAACAATAAGATGGTGGTGTTTGGGAATTTAGCAAAATGGTCCAAAACCAGGCGTTTAGTACTATCTGGCGAGCGTGGGTAGAAGGAATGACCAGTGAGGGAATGGGGTCAGCTATGACAAACAGCTCGGCAGACAGCAAAAAGACTTCGGATGGTGGGCAGCCTCCAGAACAACTGATGCAATCGACCGGTGACAAGTGTGAACAAAGAGACGTTGGCTACGACGGCTCAGGCACCCCAACATTGCCATCCAGCAAAGTGTCAGGACTGGCGTCGTTACCTGACAGTGAGGCTTCAGTAGCGCCTGATCCGACAGTTCAACCTGTTACCCAGAATTCACAACCAAAACTCCTGAAAACCATTTTGGATCGCGATGCAGTGAGAAATGTTGCAGCGAGACTGGCAGCAGCCACTGGCTGTGCTGGTAGTGCCCCACCACTTGAGCCGGTCAAGTTGCTTGAGAAGTATCGTAAAGCATCTCCTTGCAAAGCGCTTTGGAATGAAATGGACGGAACTGCTCGGGCGCGTTTCTGCAAGAGATGTCAGAGGCACGTTTATGACTTTGACCAGATGGAGCTTTCTGAGGCAGAGTCCCTTGTCTTTCAAAGGGAAGGCAAGAGCAAGGTAGTGCTGTACAAGAGGGAGGATGGAAAGTTTCTCACCAATGACTGTCCGGTGGGAATGCGGAGGAAACTGTTCAAGGTAGTAGCAACTGTCTGCGGGCTCTTGTTGCTGATTGGACTTATGGTAGTGCTCGCTCTAGCCCCACCTCCCGCAAAAAAAAGAGCACCGTTAGAAGTTGCGGCGCCAATTTGCAGGGGCAAGCTTGCAAAGCCAAGTCAATCACCAGACGCCATTAAGGTTACTGTGACGGTCATTATGCCGAAGGAAAGTCACGTCGTTTTACACTCTATGGGACAGGCGGCTTTGCAGAATCAAACACTATCTCAGGGCAATCAGAATCTATCATCAGGCAATTCCACTGCTCAGGCTCCAGGCTTAGCAAGTCAGAACTTTCCATCAGGCAATTCTGCTACTCAGCCTGCTCAGGGTACAGTCGCAGCAAGTCAGAACTTGCCGTCAGGCAATCCAGCTACTCAGCTTTCAGGCGCAGTTGGTCAGAACTTACCATCAGGCAATCCTGCCAATCAGCCTGCTCAGGCTCCAGGTGCAGTTGGTCAAAAGAAAATGGACCCAGAATTTCAGCCCGGTGACTAGGGTTGAATCTGTTCCACTGTAATCGTGAGGTGACCGAACAACACAAGAGCTCTAGCAAGACTTTTATCCGGGCTCTTTCTTGATTAATATAACGATTTATTTGCGGTATTCAGGACGAAGGAGTAGTCGAATCATGAGCAGTAGTCGCAAGTACAGAAACTATCATGGACAGGCACTTGCCGAAGGAGCGGCAGCGCTTATATTGCTGACAGCTATAATTGTAGGTGGAGTCCTCCTCATCCTTGGCACAGGCACGCTAGCATATTACAAGATCAAACTTGCCGCAGTCACAAGTGCTGCTGCAAAAGTTGCGGTAGATGGCAGGTATTGGTTGGGTGCTCAACGTCCAGACTATAACGAGGCCACGGTGAAAGCAGACGTCACAAGCACTGTGCAGGACTTGCTTGGCAGGATAGGATTGCCGGCTGCCTCCGCAGTTGTGAATGTTGACTTTGCCACAGACCCAAAAGCAGTTATTGTGAAACTCACTGTCAGTGCTCTCCCAATTATTTCTGGCGGCATTTTGCCAAACATTGTCACCTTGCAAGATACAGAGGCGGAACCGTATATTACTGGTCGGCCGATAGGGTGGTGTGCTGTGCGCTACAATGGTCCGGCTATTGCTGGACCACCTGGCTCACAAGCCGCTCTGTACCTTCCTTGTTATGGAGCTAATGATCCTTCACTGGGTCCGTACGCTTCACCTGAAGGAAACGGCCATTTCCCCTACTGGCAGGACGGAGGCTGGGCGACACCGCTTGGGGGTCCATTTCAGGATTGGAGTGGTGGCGGACGGTTTGCGCATTATTAAATGAATTAAGCGAGACCGGTAGCTTCTCTTTACTTAGCTCCTTCTGAGCAGGAGAGAGAAGCCTTATTCATCGTAGAACAGAAATAGATTAAGGCAGTGTGCCGTGCCTAATCTCTTTTTGAAAGAGGCTGCGCTTCACGGCTTTACGTCGTGCGGATTCTCCAGGCTGGTGCCTGCAGCGGCGCGAATACGTCTTCCAGTGGTCAAGTTGGGATGCACAAGTCTGACTTTGCAGCAGTGTTCGTCTGCCTGCTCTTTGCGTCTGTCTGCGGTAGCAGGATATTCTGCTGTGGAGAGCTCTTCTCCTCCGCCCTGGATAAGATAATTGCAAGCTGGCGCCTGATTCTCTGGCTGTTCCGACTCTTTGCAAGATGAAGCTGCTATGGTGCCTGTTCCGGCGGGTATCCGCTTGTCGGTGGGTATGGATATTGCGAGCAAATTTAATGTGGCGGCAATAGGTGCCGGTAGAATCGACTCGTAGCGTGCAACTGGATCTGCAGCGTCTGTGAGCTGAGAAACCTTGGACAGTAGATCTTCTGGAAATGGTTCTGGGAAACAAAGGAAAAGTCCTGTCAGCGGGCTTATCTTTTCTGCTCTTTTGAGAAAGTTTGCAAAGAGCTTTTCAATCGCTGCACCATCTCTAGGGTGGGATGGATCAACAAAGTGTCCCAAAATGAAGGTACGCCCACAATAATCTTGAAAATGCAGGTCGTACAGAGGGAGCGAGCGGCGATTGAAAAGACCTTCTGTTAGTTGGAAGACAGAGACCGACGAGACTTTTGCTAGTGATGACCATAATGTCTTCTGCCGGTTGTAAAGTCCGGTGCGATGAGCTAAGACAAAGAATTCGACAGCAATATATTCAACTATTGCCAGCACCCAAGGCGGTGCTGTAGGTGGGGTGCAGACAAGGCGAGTGTTCTGGCAGGCTGCCTTAAGATCCTGCGGCTTGAAGATGCGTGGTGTTCTGGCGATAGAATCCAAAGTTGTCCCCTCAGTCTCGAGGAGCTTCAGTTCTACCTTGAAATCGGGGGTCTGGGGCATGTTAACAGCCGAAAGGTACTTTCTAAGTATAGCGAGCTGTAGCTCGGTAACTCAACGTCTGCAAGCTGTGCTTGGGACAGGTGCTATTTAATGGCGATATATTCAAAAG
>CAILLX010000090.1 GCA_903835185.1 uncultured bacterium
CCGGAGCACGATGTTAGTGCTAGTCCAAAATTTCATATGATTCCCGGCAGCTCACGCCTGGTGTGTTGTTGAGGGAAACACGTGCAAGAGCATCTCTTCTTACAGATGTTCTGCATTGCTTCGCCTGAAAACCCCACCAGGTGATGCTTGCAAGCAAAAAAAGGCCAAAAAGTGCAAAAAGCGACCAGAAGAGGTCGCTTTTTGCACTTGCTAAGATGGGGGTGGTCAGGGCATGTCACAAAAGATCAACGACGCCCTGGACATCCCCGCAGTGCCACAGACTGCAATAACCATTGAATTGACAAGCCGGTGGGACACTTGCCGGATATGACCTGTTCATCGGAGTTCAAAGAGAAAGGACCATAATCACAGTTTTTTGAGCCCTGCAGGAAACATAGGGGTTGCTGTCCTCAGCTAGGCAACGCAGAATTTCCACAGGAATATGCGGATTTTCAGCCACACCATAACGGACATCGACACAATCGTCAGCTGCTAACTGTTCAAGCAGCTCAGGCGGAGTATTAGTGTTCTCTGCTACCGCCAGCCGCACGTCTACGGATGGATCAAACACCAATTGGGACAAAACTGTCACTGGACAACGAGCATTTTCAGCTACCCGACGGCGCACTGTCTCCAGCACATCAGTAGAGAGCTTTGCTAATACCTCTTTGGGCGTATTAGGGTTACCGGCCACAATATATCTGACATGAAGAGTCTTCAATGTCATTTCAAGAGAAGGATCACGCAGCAAAGCACTACTGACCGGGTCTGGAATCCCCCCGGATTCATCCTTACTGTCCTTAGAAGCCTCCGGCTCTGGGACTTGAAGCATACCGCTGCCCTCCAGAATGAGGACGTGCACGCCAATATAAAATTGACCAACCCCGTTCGTCTTTTTTATACCCACGACCCTTGAAAACAAAACAACAGAAAGACATCTCAAGCCTGCTGCCAGTTGCGACCCCTTCCTGACAAGTCGATTTTGTGGGAAGACTTTAAACAGCTGCTGACGATCCTTAAGTATCCATCCAGGTAGCACCTGTGCCTGTATCGACTTTAAGCGGCACAGACAGCGGCTGATCTAGCTCCATAGCTTCAAGCACCACTGCTCTTGTCTCTTCAGCTTCGCTAGCTGGCACTTCCAGTACCAACTCATCGTGTACCTGCATAATGACTTTGCCTGTTAATCCGCGAGCAGCCAGCTGCTCATCAAGCCTGATCATAGCCAGCTTCATTAAGTCAGCAGCGCTGCCTTGCAGCGGCGCATTACCTGCAGCTCTTTCATCAGTTCGCCGCACTGTCTCATTGCGATCATTGAGATGACTGAAGTAACGCCGGCGCCCCCAGAGAGTGGTGGCATAACCAACCCGACGCGCCTGCTCAACAGTCCTGGCCATAAATGAGCGCACCTGCGGGTAGCGCTGGAAATATTTGTCTATGAAAGTCTGGGCCTGACCTCTAGATATGCCAAGGTCCTGTGCGGTTGAATAAGCACCTTGCTGATAAACAAGAGAGAAGTTGAGAGTCTTGCCAACCCTGCGTTGATCAGCATCTATATCTCCTGCTGCAATATCAAAGATCTCAGCAGCTGTGCGAGTATGGATATCCTCTCCTTTTCGGAAAGCTTCAATGAGAGTCTCATCACCAGACATATGAGCAAGAAGGCGGAGCTCGATTTGTGAATAATCAGCTGAGATGAGAACAGAGTCTGTCCGCGAAGGCACAAAAGCTCTACGTATCTTCCGCCCTACTTCTGTCTTTATAGGGATGTTTTGTAAATTAGGATTGGAGCTGGAGAGCCGACCGGTAGCTGTAATCACCTGATTGAATTCGCCATGCAGACGGTTATCCCGCTCTGACACCTGACGCGGCAGAGCCTCAACATAAGTGGAGCGCAGTTTAGCATTTTGCCTGTACTCAAGTACTGCCGCCACCACAGGATGCTGCCCTCGCAACTGCTCGAGAACAGAAGCGTCAGTTGAATAGCCACCACTTTTAGTTTTGAAGCGAGCATTGACCGGCAGGTGCAACTCTTCGAAAAGAACCTTCTGCAACTGCTGGGGCGAATTAATGTTAAAAGAGTGTCCGACAGACTGATGAATCTCAGATTCCAGTCTAGTCAGCTCACTGGCTAGTTGGGCAGAGAGTTCAGATAAATAAGGCAGGTCAAGGGCAACTCCAGCCTGCTCCATCCGAGAAAGGACAGCTGTCAAAGGCTGCTCCATCTCGAAGAGGAGAAAACGTTGATCTGCATCAAGCCTGGGATTGTAATAGGCAGCCAGTTCAAAAGCAACGCGGGCATCGTCACCAGCAGAAGGAGCCGCTTTAGCTACCGGCACATCTGCCATAGAGGTAAGCTTGCGCCCAGTGCCAATGAGTTCAGCAATACGCACCATCTTATGATGGAGAATGCGCTCTGATTGATCTTCTAGTCCGTGGCTATCATCAGGGTTAATTATATAGCTGGCCAGCATTGGATCAAACACTAAAGGTGCAAACTCAACTCCTTCCAAAGAGAGAACATTCATCTCATATTTGGCGTTTTGAGCAATCTTGCCTAAGGTCGGTGACTCAAGAATCGGCTTCAAGCAGCTAGCCACATACTCAGCAGGCAGCTGGTCCTCATTAACATGTCTGACAGGTATATAGACACAGTTGAGCGGACCAGACACCCCAAATTCAATCTTTCCGCCCTGCCCCATGCGAGCTGAATCGCTCCAGGAGAGAGCATAGCCAACAATGTCACAGTTGAGCGACTGAGCTCCTGTTGTCTCCAGATCAACAGATAAAACTGTCTGCCTCGACAGCCGGGAGAGAAGTTGCTCCATCTCCTCGACTGTGCGAACAACCTCAGGTTCAAGTTGACTGGGAGCGAACACTTGAACAAACGGAATAGAAAGCTGCCCTGTAGCTCCTTCTGCTAGCTGCAGGACTGCCTGAGCATTGTCAACAGCGGGTGCCGGCTGAGATGCAGGCTGTGTCAGAAGCTGCGTGTCAATGACCGGTTCGGCACCACAATTGAACGGCGCCAGCGACTTCGGCAGGCGCTTGAGAATACTGTGAAACTCCTGGGAGCGGAAGAACTCAGCAACTTTCTTGATATCTGGAAGAGTCAACCGGCAATGCTCAAAATCAAAATTAATCGGCACATCAAGCTGGATAGTAGCAAGCTTGCGGCTGAGATAAGCACTCTGGCGACCATCTATAAGTTTCTGTCTGACTGACTTTGATCCAATCTTGTCTAAGTTTTGATAAATAGCGTCTAGAGTGGCATCTTCACCAAGCAGTGAGACAGCCGTCTTAGGACCTATCCCTCTGACGCCAGGAATATTGTCGGATGCATCGCCACAGAGCGCTTTATAATCTATTATCTGCTCCGGGAAAACTCCAAGCTTGTCATGAACAGCCTGTCGCCCATATAATGTCAAACCGCTTTTACCCGGCATAAGCACAGCTATTGAGTCATCTAGCAGCTGAAAAGCATCCTGATCGCCGGTGAGTATAACAACGTTAAAACCACGCCGGCTGGCTTCAACAGCTACCGTACCAATAATGTCGTCAGCTTCGAACCCTGCCATTTCGTATACCGGGATAGAAAGCGCCTCAACCCCCTCTTTGATAACAGGCCACTGGCAGGCCAGGTCGTCTGGCATCTCCTGCCGGTTGGCCTTGTATTTTTCATATTCGGCATGACGAAAGGTAGGAGCCTTCACATCAAAACAGACTGCCATCATATCTGGTGCTCGCTGTTCAAGCAGGTCAAAAAGGGCCTTGAAAAAGCCATACACTGCCCAGGTCGGCGTACCATCAGCCTTGCGCATGCCGGCTGTGAACAAGGCATAGAAGGAGCGAAAGGCCAACGAGCTACCATCCACCAGCACCAGTGTTTTTGCGTAAGCCATTTCAACCTCTTATATCTCTCCGGCAAGCAGCCTAACGTACTCCAACAGGCTCGCCACCCGAAGAGAAAACTCTCGGTCTAAAAGGACCGTACTCCTGTCCTACAACTTCAGACAAGACACGCCCCTCGCATAAGGAAGTCATCTGAATACCCAAGAGAGCTGAAACTGTAGGAGCAATATCAGCTGGACTGCAAAGGCTGCCAAATCGTCCACCTTGCACACCAGCGCCATAGAAGATTAACGGAACATGACTGTCATAGCTATAAGGGCTGCCATGTCCTGTGCCGTTAGAATCACTGGAAAAGATATGACCGGGCCTTGTGAGTACATAAAGCTCACCTGAGCGCGCACCATAATAGCTTAACTTGACCGCTTCAGAATAAGGGCTGATTGGAAGCTGATTAAGAAAGAACTGAACAGCAGTAAACACATCTCCTACACCAGGCACAGAGCGGGCCAGCTTAGCTGCCAGAGCTTCAACATCCGGCTGCCTGTATTTCTGCCTGTCTATAGCTTCCAGGTTGAGGTAAAGATTAGGAGGTTCGAACGCCTCGACCCAATCATCAGCACCAAGCCTCGCAGACAACGCTGTATTGAGCAGGTTCTTAAAAGACTTAGGATCTATCCGCCCAGCATCCATGCTCTTCTCCTTCAACAATTCCGGGATAGGCATACAGCCATGATCTGCTGTAAAGACAATCAAACACTTGTCTAATCCAACTTTTTGGTCCAGGTATTGAAAGAACGACGACAATGTTTGATCGAGACGAAGAACCAGATCTTCAACTTCCTGGCTATAAGGTCCAAATGAATGTCCAAGAATATCTCCTGCTGAAAAGCTTACTGTCAGCAGATCTGGATCTCCATGAGAACCAAGGCTTTCGTGCGCGATAGCTTCACGAGCCAGATCTGCAACGAGCTGATTTGCCCAGGGGGTCATCTGGAAAGTATCATAATATGCCTCTCCGGCAGAGGCTGCACCACCAGTAATAACATGAGGGAACTGTCTGCCGTCACCAGGAAGCGGGCGCTCCCACGGATAATCATCACGGCTGGATGCAGTGTACTGAGATTCAGGCAAGAAGCGCTGCCACACTTTGCCAAAATACTTATCTGCTATATGTTGGTCGTTAAAGGCTTTAGTCCACAGCGGCAACTCATGTCCAAACTGCGAAGAGCTTACAAAATTGCCGGTTTTATCGTCAAACCAGAGAGCTTCATTTGCCAGCCGTCCAGCCAGCATCAAGGCAGCTCTTTCTTTCAGTGAGATAGCAAACACTTTGCTGCGTCCATTAGTTGCCAGCTTGAGCTCGTCACCGAAGGTAGTACCAAGCATGGCACGCGCACTGCCAGCAACCCCGTTACCACCAACCATCTGCTGTGTCTCATCATGAGTCGCCTCAACAATCTGATGCTTGCGCCTGTCATACCATCTATTGCCCACTACTCCAGTTGCCCAGGGATAGGCACCGGAAGCGATAATTGAGTGCCCGCAAGCAGTCACAGTATTAGCTTGCCTGTATTTGCACTGGAGAAAATTGGCTCCATGATCGAGAAGAAAACGAAAGCCACCAGAACCAAATCGATCTTGATAGCGGCTGAGGAAGTCATAACTAAACTGGTCTGCCACCAAAACTACTATTAATCTTGGTCGTGCTGGCGTCTGGGCTTCATCAGCCCCTAGAGCCTGACTGCTTGTGAAGCCCAGAGACAGACAGAAGCCTAAAGTTGTTAAAACGCAGAGAAGCCGCCTGGTTACTGGCACCTTAAACCTGAACAACAAGCAAGAGGTTAGCACTGAAAAAACGGAGCAAGAGAGGAGCACCTCTGTCTGATAACTGGTCATTTAAATTCTGCCTCCAGCATTGTGCCTGTCTGCCAGGCGCCCGACAAGAAGGGTAACTAAGGACACCAGAGAATATCCGGTTACAGGACTGTTTTTATTAAATAGAATAGACTGCCTGACAAACTGGACAAACTGAGCACTTATTGGCAACTTGTTAAGCAGATAGTACCGTGACTTATTAATAACATTATGAAAGATCACATAAGAACTGACTTGTGGCATCTAAGATTAGAGGACTATCAGAATTTGGGAGAGGACAGATGAGCGAACGTACAAAGCTACTAAAGAAAGCAGTCCTGACAAGTGTAGGCGCAACAACTAATGCCGACCGGGTAAAACAAGCAGTCTGCCAGGCGATGGACGATCTGATCAAGGTCGGACAAGAGCTTATGGATGATCTGGAAGGCAAAGGTAAGGTTAAGGCAGAGTCAGTGCAGAGCTTCTTGAAGAACCTTCAAGATGAAGCTGCCCGGCGCACTGGCGATCTTGAAAAGACAGTCTCTAAGAAAGTGCAGACATCGATGAAAAAGGCGATTAAAGAGATTGGTCTTATTACACGTGAGGATTACGAGGAGCTTCTAGAGCGCCTTTCCGCTCTCGAGGAGGCTCTAGTCGGTCCTGATGAAGAAGGCAAGAAGAGCCGCTCTCGCCCCAGGAAGAACAACATCTAGAAGTCCGCAATCGATCATAGCTCGTCACTAAGAAGCCAGCCGCTACCACCAGTGCAGCAAACACTGCGCTGGTTTTCCTGTTCAGCTTTATCTTCGCTCTCAAAGCATCAAGATGAAACTGTCCTCTCAGCTCAAATGAGCCGCAGAGCTCGCTGAGCTGTGACTGAGAACTCTCTTCGGTCCGTGAATCGGATCTTCAATAACAATTGTTTGATCCCGTTTAGGACCGACACTGACTATAGCTACCGGACACTCCAGAAGTTCGGAGATAAAATCCAGATAGCGCCGCGCCCGCTCAGGAAGTTCAGAGTAACTGCGGCAGCCGGAGGTCGGCTTCATCCAGCCTGTAAATGTTTCGTAAATCGGCTCCATACGCCAGAATACGCCTGCCATGCTGGGCAGATCATTGTAGATTTCGCCTGTCTTGAGATCTTTGTAAGCAACACATATCTTGATCTCTTCAAATTCATCAAGAACATCCAGCTTGGTTACTGCCAGACAATCCAGCCCATTAATCCTCACAGCATAGCGACCGACAACAGCATCAAACCAGCCGCAGCGCCTCGGACGACCTGTGGTCACACCAACTTCTGCCCATGGCGTTCCTGTTTGCCTGAGCTTCTCTCCTATCTCTGCGAACTGCTCTGTAGGGAATGGACCTTCACCGACACGAGTTTGATACGCTTTAGAAACACCTATGACCCGGTCGATAATAGTCGGCCCCACACCGGCACCAGTGCAAGCACCACCGGCTGTAGGACTGGAGCTGGTCACATAAGGATAACTGCCATGATCAAGATCAAGAAGGGTACCTTGGGCACCTTCAAATAAGATGTTCTTTCTGTCGCGTACTGCCTGGAAGATAATTGCTGATGTATCGCAGACATAACCGGCAATCTTCTTGCCTATCTCAATATATTCTTTGAAGATTTCATCGGCGTCCTGTGGCGGCAGGTTGTATATGCGCTCGAGCATAATGTTCTTCTTAGGCACCAGCCAATCCAACTTGGCACGCAAAGCGTCAGCATCAAGGAGATCTTCAATACGGATACCTATGCGATCGCATTTGTCGGCATAGGTCGGTCCGATACCTCGTCTGGTAGTACCAATCTTTTTGCCACCACGATTGTCTTCCTCTGCTGCATCAAGAGCCAGGTGGTAAGGCATAGTCACATGGGCAACAGCCGATACTTTCAGGCAAGATGTGTCCATCCCTCTGTCCTTCAGAGCAGCCAGCTCTGAGATTAGAGCCTTAGGATCAATCACCATACCAGGGCCAAGAATGCAAACTGTACCCTTGTAAAGGATACCGGAAGGGATGAGGTGGAACTTATATGTCTCACCATCCACAACTACAGTGTGCCCGGCATTATTGCCACCTTGGTATCTAACTACAACATCAGCATTTTTAGCAAGCAGGTCAGTAACCTTCGCCTTGCCCTCATCTCCAAACTGAGCCCCTACGACAATTACATTTGCCAAGATTCTTGCCTCTTAAACTTTTTGCTGTCTCACACAAAAGCTTGCCGCTCACCTGAAGCCACAGAGCTTCATCGGCGCGCTGACAAGTGGCGGTTTAACCCGCTTTTGACCGATGATAGTCTAGGATACAAGCGCCAACATGTCAATTTGCCAGTTATTTAATTCAATCATAGCCCACAGACAGCAGACACTCGCCCGCCTCAGTACACTCAGCTATACTCCTTATGTAACTGTAGTGACAATGGTCAGCTGTAATGAGCCAGGTCTTTGAAGAATCGCTGAGCCTAAGGCAGGGCATCGCCACCCAGGCATTAACAACAGCTGTACTTCGTGACCGCCTCGCAAACGCCTATCTACTTACAGGTAGGGGCAAGTCAGATAAGTGGCTATTAGCCCGTCAGCTGGCTTCATTCCTCAACTGCAGCTCCCGCCAAGATCAAGCCGCTTGTTATTTACAGCAGACAATCACACCTGCAAGAGAGCTCTGTTGCAACTGCCGCTGGATTCAAGACAACAAACACCCGCAAGCTTTTCTAACCCTGTCGAGCGAAGAATCGAGCGCAACAGGCAAAATTGCTGTCGAAAAGGCACGATTGCTATCCCAAGAGCTGGGCAAAACTTCACAATACAATCGCACTATAGTAATCCCTGACGCCAGCGAAGAGATTTTTCATCGTCCGTCAGCCAACGCTTTGCTCAAGACTATTGAAGAGCCTGGTCCAGGATGTCTTTTCCTTCTCTTTGCTGCTCAGCCAGAGGAGGTTTTACCCACAATCGTAAGCCGCTGCCAGGTCTTGCCTGTGGTGAAGAGCTCAAACCAGCTCTTGTGGCTGGAAGAGCTAGATCACAAAGAGATTGCTGAAGTTGAAACTCTCAGCCCTGGTAAGCTTACCAGTTTGTCAGAAGCATTAGCTTGGAGCCGCAAGCTCCAAGAAGCTGCCCAACACAACATTAAACCGCAAGCAATTATAGACATTGTCATTGCTAAAGAAGTTGAACAACTTGCTAGCACAGCAGCCAAAGATCCAGCAGTAGCCCGCTATTTAAAATGTCTGGTTGAACTGTCCGAGGTTAGTAAACAACAGATTGAACATTTTGTTGCTGCTAAATATGTGCTTGAATCTTTGGCTCTCTCCTGGCACAAGCTGAGAGTCATCATAAAATAGAGAGTTGGTGTCAGAAGGTCGAGGCATTGAAACCCACAACTACGACAGATTTTATGCTTGATCTCATTTTAGCTGCCGTAGCTACTGTAGCTTTTTGGCTGACCATAGGGCAACCAGACAATGTCACGCCACAAGAGCAAGACATGCAAAACCCAACCTGGAAGTACTCAGTAGGTTTTGCCCCTGATGTAGTAGAACAAGCTATGTCAATGCCACCAGGACGTCTGCTCACCCAGGGGAAGGTGGAAGAGTCTGTACGCGAGGCTATCCAGCTCGCTGCCGACAAGCCGCATGATGTCATGGTTAACCTTTGTGCTGGCAATGTCCTGTCTCAGGTTGGCAATAAAGATGAAGGTTTTAGACTCTTAAAAAAGGCAGTAGCTTTAGCTCCCCGCAGCCGCTATATCAGGCTCAACCTGGCTGAGAAGTTCGCCTCAGACAAGCGCTATGACGAGGCTGTAAATCAGTACAGGCTCATTATTGCTGGTTATCCGCACTGGAGTAAACCACATCTTGATTTAGCCGAGATCTATTTAGCCACTGAACAACCTCAACTTGAGGCTGAAGAGCTGAAAATAGTCTTGGAGCAAGACCCAACCAACGGTACACTGCGCAAACAGCGAGCTCTCGCTCTGACACGTACCGGACTGGATAAAGAAGGGCTTGAAGAGTATGTGCGCGGCAATGCTGATGAACTTAATTTTTTGGGACTGCCTGCCGACGTGAAGCAAGCTGCAGAGAACTGGGGATCAATCAATCGTGCCGAGTATGAGTGCCGGCGCGAATTGGAATCTGACCCGGACTCCACGACAACAAAACTTCGCCTGGCACGCATCCTCATTTATCGTGGACAAACTGTTGCGGCCAAGACGCTTCTCACTGAAGCAGCTCGCAAAGCACCAAACAACCCGGATGTTCACCGCAATCTTGCTCTCGTTCTCCAGAAGCTGGGCGATAGTAATGCAGCCTTAGCTGAATTCCGCCGTTCAGTCAATCTGGAGCAAGCTGCCAGAGCACACCAGGGGTAGGCTACAGGGTTAGCGATGGCAACAGCTATTTTTTTTGCTGCTCCTTAGCTCTTTCATGCTCCAACCTGGACAGTTTTTCATAAAGCTCCCTCTCGTCCTCTGAAATAGCAACTGGAATGCTCACCTTTATACGCACAAGCTGGTCGCCTCTCACTTCCTGCTTGATTTTTGGCAGCCCCCTCTTGCGCAGGCGCAAGAGACGATCTGCCTGCGATCCTGGCGGTATAACAACTTTGACCGGTCCGTCCAGAGTGGGCACAGTGGTCTCCCCCCCCAGCACGGCAGCTGCTGGCGAGACGTACACTTCGCAGATAAGATTGTCTCCATCAATTACATAATGCTCATGCGAACGCACTTTCACTTTCAAGTACAGATCACCCCGTGCCTGCCCTGCTGCTGATTGACCACCTTCGCCTGGAATACGCACTTTAGATCCGGCGCGCACCCCTGCTGGAATCTTAACTTCAAGCGTCTTGGGTTTGGTCCCGGGAGCAGTTATCTGCACAGTGCGCGTAGCTCCGTGCGCCAGCTCTTCAATTGACAGCTCCACTTCAGCTTCTTGATCGGCTCCACGCCGCATCGCCCCGGCACCACCGCCCCGAGAAGCTGGACCACCGCTGAGTGGGGCTCCAAACAACGCTTCAAAAAAATCGGAAAACGCCGAGCCACGTCCGAGTCCACCCATCCCTCCTAATCCGCCAAAGTCAAAGGCGTAGTCGCTCATGTCAGGAGGTGGCTGGAAGTCGGAACCAGCCTTCCAGTTAGAGCCAAGCATGTCATACTTGCGGCGCTTGTCAGTGTCTTTTAAAACCTCGTACGCCTCAGTAAGCTCTTTGAACTTCTCTTCAGAGCTCTTATTGCCAGGATTGGCATCAGGGTGATGCTGCCGAGCCAGCTTACGGTAAGCAGTCTTAATCTCTTTCTCAGTAGCTGTCCTTGGGACTCCAAGAGAAGCATAGTAATCTTTGTACTTAACCAAATTATGTTCACTCCCTACTGCTTCCACTATATGATCATCAAGCACGCGCTACCCATACTTATCTTAAATAATTCTCGGATTTAGCAAATCAGCCGATGAATAAACTTGCTACCCCGGACAAGTGGTTGCTGCACTCCAGGCTTGACCCAATACAGTTTAGATAAGCGGTCTACAACTTGTAGGGCCGGATTGTATCCGCCCCGCTGGCGCGTGCAACGCGCCCCTTGTATCTTCGAAGCATTGGACCATCGCTGTCGCACTATTTTGGAATCTCACTACTAGAGTGCGGAGGCTGGACACTGTTGCTGTCATGTTGTTATGCTCATTACAATGCTCATCAGACTGACAGCGCTCTTGTTATCTTCATATGTGGTGGCGGCCGGCACCGCATATGTTCTAGCTTCTCCATCCGACGGCAACTCAGCTGCCAGTCTTCAGAACAAGACAGTTCAACTGGCTAAAGCAGGCCGTTATGCTGATGCACTTAAGGTCGGCGAGCAAGCAGCCGAACTCAATCCTAACAACGCTTCGCTCCACCGCTGGCTCACTGTCATAAACACTGAACTTCACCGTACTGACGCAGCTGCGCGCGAGGCAATAACGGCCCTGCAGCTTGATCCCCAAAACGCGAACTCCCACTATAATCTTGCCACACTGCTTGAAGGCAGCGGGCAGGCAAAAGCAGCTATTGCAGAGTACAGGCAAGCTATCTCTTTAGGTAAAAACGACATTGCCACCTACCGGGGGCTATATCAGTGCATGGCTCAGACAGAACTGTTAAAAGAGTCCATCAGCGGACTTGAGCAGATGAGCAAACGCAGTCCTGACGAAGCTGCGGTATGGCTCGCCTTATCAGAAGCATATCTGAGATATGGCGATGGTGACGGTGCCTTGTATGCAGTGCAACAAGCTGTAAAACTGGCTCCCAACTGGTATCCAGCCTTAAAATGCCAGGCGCTAATTGAGCTTGACACGCACCGACCGGCTGAAGCGCGCCTTACAGCCAGGAAACTCATCACAATAGATAGCCAGCAAGAAGACGGATATCGGTTCATGGTTAGGGTGTGTTGCCAGGGTTCCAATGACTACAACCTTGCCCAATGGACAACACAACAGGCGCTCAGCCACCAGAGCAACAACCCTGCATTACTAACCTATTTGGCAGTGCAATGTATCAAGCCTGCCATTCGAGATGGGAAGCTAGCTAAAAATCAGGCACCTGACCGCTCTTTACGCTGGCTGGCTCTAGGAGAAAGGCTGTTGCACGCTGCTCTGGAAACAAGCTCCAACAACCTCACAACTAACTATCAGCTTGCCCGTGTCCTTCTTCTTGAGAGGAAGCCCTGGGAAGCTCTCCCTTGTGCCAAAAAAGCATATGAACTGGACCCTAAGAATACTGAAGCAAGAGCTCTTTATTTGCGCGCTACAGCTGCTACCAACGACCTGGCTGGAGAGTTGAGAAGGTGGTTACACAGAGGTACTTAATATCAGCGCTGTCCGCCTGAACTAATCTGTCAGCCAACTGCAAATTCAATAATGCGGCTGTCTAAGCAAAATTTGGCTTGACCATCACTGGCTGAGCCCTTCTGGATGTTCAACTGTACAGGAAGAAGTAAACGTAAACGGTACTGCCCGTCCAGGCCAGAAAAGCGGACTAACTGTGTAACCAGTAGCTGTAACCTGATATTCATAAAAATACTTGCCAGTGTCGATCCAACTCGCCGACGGCAGTGGTAGCAGCGGTCCAAATGGCTCTACTGTTGAACCGTTAACAGCCAGCCTGAGAATCTTAATAGACATGCCTGATTCATTAGCTGGATCAATGCGGGCAAATGCTCCGAGAGGTCCCCCAATGATCGCTTTAGCCATATTGCGCATGTTAGAGACGGCCTCTGTGCTTGAGTTAGATGGTCCAGCCGCGCGAGCAGCTTGAGCAGTAGCAAAATAAAGCGTACCCACACCGTCTGCCAGGGTGAGCATTCCTATGAGCGGCAGAAGCACAATGACAACAAAGATGAGCATAGCCGGACCGAACTCTGCTATAGCTCCAGAACCAACCTCACCACGAAGCAGCCAGGTGGAACGTCTCACGTTCTTCATTGCCAGTCTCCCCCTTCAAGCAGCAATTAATCACAGCCACAATAATATGCTACTGCCAATAGTTTGCCCAGCAGCTGGAGAAGCACAATTTAGAAGTTGATTGTAAGGGACAGGACAAACTAAGCGACAAGATACTTATGCAGATCTTGCAGCCTGGCTACATCCAGTTTGACTCCCGGTCCCATAGTTGAGCTGAGAAAGACAGCTTTAATATAAGTGCCTTTGACTGATGCCGGCTTCACCTTTTGAATGGTCTCGACAACTGCTGCCAGGTTTTTCAGTAAGCGCTCATCCTCGAACGAGAGTTTGCCGATGGCCATCTGTACTAGTCCGCCATCTTTTTCGGCACGGAAAGAGACCTTACCTGCCTTAAGCTCCTTGACTGCCCGACCAACATCAAGCGTCACAGTGCCGTCTTTCGGGTTGGGCATCAGTCCACGGGGACCGAGCACCTTACCCAGCTTGGAGAGCATACCCATACAATCAGGTGTAGCAACCAGTTTGTCGAACTCAAGAAAGCCGCCGGCAATCCTTTGCACAAACTCTTCAGCTCCAACTACGTCGGCACCGGCTTCTTCAGCTTCCTTGGCCTTGTCAGCCTTGGCTACAACACCAACCCGCACATCTTTGCCTGTGCCACCTGGCAGTGATACTGTCGAACGAATCTGCTGGTCTGACATCTTCGGATTGATACCGAGGCGGAAATGCACCTCAACTGTCGGATCAAACTTGACCTGCGGAGAAGTACGCAAAACTTTGATAGCATCTTCTGCTGTCAAAGGGGAGCTGTACTCACTTGTAAGTTTGTTGAGCTGCTGCTGACGCTTGCTAACTGTAGCCATTGTCCTAATTTCCCTTTTTGGTAGCACGCCGGGTGGCGCTCCGCTAATCCTGAATTGTGATACCCATATTACGCGCCGTGCCTGCAATCATACGCTCGGCCGCTTCTAGAGTGGTGGCGTTGAGATCTGGCATCTTCAATTTGGCAATCTCAGTCACTTTTGCTTTGCTGATTGCAGCCACTTTTGTCTTGTTGGGGACCGGCGAGCCTTTCTCCACTCCAGCTGCTTTCAGGAGCAGAACTGCTGCCGGCGGCGTCTTCAACACAAAGCTGAAAGAGCGATCTGCAAAGACAGTAATCTCTACAGGCACAATCATGCCAACCTGGTCTTGTGTCTTAGAGTTATATTCCTTGCAGAACTGCATGATATTAACACCATGCTGTCCTAACGCCGGTCCAATAGGCGGCGCTGGATTGGCTTTGCCTGCCGGGATTTGCAACTTGATTTTGCCGATTACCTTTTTCACCGTCTTCTACCTTATAAATAGCCAGAAATATAATCTTATGGCAGTACTGAATCTAAATTTAAGACTTTTACACTTTAATAACCTGGTTGAACTCCAGCTCTACCGGAGTTGCTCGCCCAAAGATAATGACTGAAGCCTTGATCCGCTCACGTTCAAGGTTAACTTCTGTCACTTCGCCGGTAAAGTCAGCAAACGGACCACCGGTGATACGGACATAGTCTCCCACTTTCACGTCAATTACAGCTGGTTTCTTACCCTTGACACCTGAGACTACCATCTGCCGGCGCAAAATCTTTCTCATCTCTGCATCTTGCACTGGAATAGGTTTCTTACCAGCGCCAACATATTTTGTAACTCCGGGCGCCTCACGTACAACCCGCCAGGAATCATCGTCCAAAATCATCTCGACAAAAACATATCCAGGGTATTCGCGCTCTTTCTTCTCAACGCGGCGCCCTTCTTTAACTTTAGTGACCATTTTCTCAGGAACGATGACACCGAAAATCTTGTCTTGCGCACCCATCGTGAGAATGCGTTTTTCGATATGCTCTTTAACTTTGTTCTCGTGCCCGGAAGCCGTCTGTACGGCATACCAGCGTCTGTGTCCATCACTCTTAATGAAAGGCATATTAACTAAGCACTCCTTGCTTCCACCTTACTCCAGCGCTAACCCGAGCCTATACCACCGCCCAGATGCCGGGTCCACTCTCCAATTGGTCCAAAAATAAACTTACCGACAAACCAGTCAAAGCCAAGCACCATAAGTGTGATGATTGTCACAAGGAAGAGGACACTATAAGTTTCCTGCATAACTTGACGGCGGCCTGGCCAGCTTATCTTTTTGAACTCTATGACAACTTCGCGTAGGAGTCGTCTTGCTTGCAGAATACTCTCGCCAAAAGTTTGATCCGGCTTTGCCCCGGCGTTTCTCTTGCGATCAGCGGACTGCGCACCCGGATCTGCTGCATTGGACACAGCCTTGCCACCAGTTGTTGCTTTACCCGCTTTGACGCCTTCGCCTTTGCTTGCCGTGCCAGTCTCCTGACTGTTCTTTTTTGTTGCCATCACACTAAACCGTGCCTGCGTTGAGCTTATTCTGACAAGCGCCTTTACTAATCGCGCCCTGAAGGAGTCGAACCCTCAACAAAGGTTTTGGAGACCTCCGTTTTACCATTAAACTAAGGGCGCCCTGAGTGCCGCCTTGAGCCCAGAGAGGCGCTACCCTCTAGCGAGCAACAATCGCTCGCCCGTGGGAACTACCTCTTTGTCTCTTTATGCTCGATATGTTGCCGGCAGTAGCGGCAATATTTCTTGATAGCAAGCCTATCTGGGTCATTCTTCTTGTTTTTCATTGTGGTGTAGTTGCGTCTTTTGCAAGTACCACAAGCTAACGTTATGATGACCCGGTCGTCTTTCTTCGCCAAGGTCCTCTCTCCTATAGAACAGGACGGAACAAAAATAGCCTCCTGCGAGGCGTCAAGTAGTAAGTATATACAAAGGCAGGAAGCAGTGTCAAATGTGACGATAAAATAACAGCGGTTCCGTAACGTTGGATGAGGAAAACTGTAAGCAGCATAAGACTCAACTGCAGATAGCGGCTGAGTTTCCTAAAGTCCAGTTGTAACCAGACCCTTACCAGGACTGTCCTGGAGAGGATCGCCAAATATTTAAACTAAAGTCGGGACATGCCTGTTTTTATGCTCTCGTCACTGTTGCAATCCCTCACGGCTGTATGAACCACGGCTTCTGTCAGTCACAAGAGATAACGCAGCAGCCATTTTTACGATGTTAGAGAACAAGCGCCGATCTGATGTTACAGTAGATTTATTGAGATTTGCTAACAGTGCCGTTCCATGCAATAAATCAACTAACGAGAAATCATTAGCGACAAGCTGCGTGTTCTCGTTTACTTGAATAATCTGTATCTTCCTGCGTCCCACTTTTGCCTCAAACACAAGTTTCACGGCTTCGGACTTAGTTGCTCCTTTCACAACTCCCACCTCACAACCAGGCAACAGATCGTATGATCTCTTATCTGCAACAACCCGCACATCACCCTTCAGCCGATCGTGCAAGTCATATACCCTTGTGATAGTCCCATTGCAAAATACGAGCGCTGCAGCACCAGGTCGCGAAACAACTGTTCCCTGCTCAGTTTCAATCGTAACCTCCTTATCTGCAGTCGTAAGCACACTACCCTTAATTAGCCTGTAATGACCAGTCCCAACAGGAATGATTTCTGAATCTGCTGAAAGACGCAAATCGGTAGGCACACCAGCACCAAGGTACGCAACTGGTAACACATCTGCCAATGCTGTGTAACTTTCGCTATCACTTGTACTATTCATCTTGCCAGTTGGAACACTCAGCTGAATTTGACCTATTTGTTGTCCATTAGTCATAGAGTCATTATTTTGCGTAATCTCAGGACTCTCTGCCTCACCATAAAGCTGGTGCAAACGCTTAGCCACCCAACTATCATGACATACGGTATGCGGAGACGCCCCTCCAACAGTAAAGCAACAACGAAGCAACGGCTCTCTATGCACCAGCTGTCGAACTGGAGCAATCACCTTACTCACCTTAAGACCGACATACGTCACAGCTGCTCCTACTGGCTGCCGTTGCAGTCCATCTATAGGTATAAGCTCCTGCTCATCAGACTGATCTATTAAAACTGCCTCTTCTCCCACCTGCAAAGCCATTAAGTTCTTGTCTGCAACATTGATAACCGCCGCGGCGGATCCAGATTCAGCACTTGCCAGAATTGTGACGCGCACACCAGACCGATAACTAGCATCAACTACAGCTATAGTCTTGCCATTAAATGAAATGTATCGATTTGACGATCCCAGCTGAACCTTCAAACCATTTTGTCCAGCTCCAGCAAGCATCCTTCCAGACGTCAGAACAACCGTGTTGTCTGCCTTAACAGCAAAAATTGTCCCAGATTCTCCTTGGACTTGCGAACCAGTCAGTTGTTCAAATTCATAGAGCGTGCATGGGGTGGACGAAACATACGATTGTCCTGCCGCTGCACTCACTTCCTGAACAGACACAGAAGGCGGTACTGGCTTACTTGGTTCCCGCGGCGGAGTCTTGTCTGTTGGAATCGCAACTGACGAGAAAACAGGCGGTGGCGTAGGTGGTACCGGCGTAGGTGGTACTGGCGTAGGTGGTACTGGCGTAGGTGGCACTGGCGTAGGTGGTACCGGAGATGGCGTCACAGTTGATAAAGCAACAGCACAGAAGGTCGCCTGATCAAAGTTCACACCTCCGGGCGTAGGAGGATCCATAAAAATTGCCCCGCCATTAACTTCAAACCATACATCAGCCGGATAAGGTCCTGGTGGCGGATTAACCCCACCATTGTTTGGAATAATGACAACACCATTGTTTGTCACCTCAAAGTGACAGCTCGTAGAGATATTATCCGGGACTTGGACGGGAGGAGATGGATGATTTGCTAGCAACCCATTTACATAACTTGCTAAAAGATCAGGTGTTCCATAATTAGGGTCAGTTGAAGGCCCGGCAAAAATACCGAAGCCACCACCTGTTGCCGTCTGCTGCTCTGGTAAGTACCCTGCGATAGACCCCAAATAACAAGATGTAATGTTAGTTGTATTCCCTGAGTTAATAAGTGTGTTGCCACCAAGTGCGACCATAGAACAACTGCTAAGTATGACATTATGGTCAGCCCATAATGTGAGGTCACCACCCGTGCTAGCAACAAGCCCATTAGTAGTACTAATAGTGATATTACCTGTGGTAGCTCCTTGTGCACGCAAGTACAAGGCTCCAGTAGTTGTAAGTTCTCCAGGATTTGGGATTGTCCGCCTATAGTAGTTCAAACCAGGATCGTACCCGGCAATAACACTTCCATTTATTGTGATAGGGCCATTAACATTGGCAGTGATACTGTGATCACTGTAAAGACTAACGTATGCATCAACAGTAAAAGCAGACGGCGAATTGACCAACGGACTAGTGTTAGTGGTAACTATTGCTAAACCGTTAAAGTTAAGTACCGCTGAGCCAGCTACACTACCTACTTCAGTGGTTGCGCCCGGATTGCTCAATATATAACTACCACTACCGCTGGATGTAAATGTTGATGTGCTACCGCTACCGGCTCCTCGCAACAACGGTGTTCTAATCCATAATGACCCGTTAGTTAGAGTCTGATTGAGCCCATTTGCCAGGGTTAAATAAGTGGTGCCATCAATTTTAACTACATGCCCTACACCTGGAACTAGCTGTCCTGTTGTTCCAGCTATTGTCATTCCCCATGAAGTGACTTGAATGCTTATTGGCAAACCGACAGCCGTTGATTGCACTATTCCGTTATTTGTGAAAGTACCTACTGACAGTATATTCAATGTGATAGTGTTGTTCGATAGAAGTGTAGTATTAGCATCAACAATAAAAGCTGCTGGCGAAATTACAGATGCAGTGTTAGTGGTGACTATTGCTAAGCCATTGAAGTTAAGAACAGCTGAGCCGGCTACACTACCTATTTCAATGGTTGACATAGGATTGCTCAAAAAATAGCTGCCACTACCGCTAGATGTAAATCCTGATGTACTGCCATTACCGGCTCCTCGCAACAACCGCGTTTTAATCCACAGCGATCCGTTAGTTAGAGTTTGAGTTAAGTTATTTGCCAGGGTTACTGAAGTGCTGCCGGCTATCTGTGCGATATGCCCAGTTCCTGGAGTAAGCGCACCGGTACCGCTAAGTGTAAATGCACCACTTGTATTCTGTAAAATGATTGTGGGTTGTGTCTGTGATGATAAGGATTCGATAGTGCCATTATTGGCTAACGTTCCTCCGCCACTCATATTGATTGTAAGAGCATGGTTTGCCGATATAGTGCCGTTATTGGTTAATGTTCCACTGCCAATCATGTTGATTGTAAGAGCATCGTTTGGTTGATTTCCAGAAGCATTATTTGCCACTATCTTAACTGAACTGCTGACCAATAAAGCATTTGCAGTGTTATTGCGATCAGTTATGATGCATGGTCCATCACTCACCATTCCACCACCACTAAACCGAAGTGTCCCGGACCCAACCCCTGCTGCAAGACCGAATGTAAGGGAGCCAATACCGTCTGGAGCAATTGAAGTGCCATTGGTAGAAGATATTGTTGCGACACTATTGTCACCAGCCACACCTATGTACACTGAAAGATCTTGGCTTGAACTGGCAGGCGTCCGAAGAGTTACGGTAGAGCCAGTTGTAGTACTGCTGATTGTTGTGCTTGTGTTGTTGTTGAATTGAACAAAGGGAGATTCAATAATCACTGAACCAGTTTGGATTGTATAAGCTGCAGGAACAACAGGATCATTGCTTCCAGCAAAAATCATTGTATTGGCACTACTGCTATTTTGAAACTGAAATACAACAGAGCCGCTATTCGTGGTTGTTATTCTCCCAGTAAAACCTCCGCTTCCACCAAGCAAAAAAGTCTCAGTCGGGCTTGCCAATACAACCTTTTCATTTGCATGTGTGACAGTAAGAGTGCCAGTACTAATAAATATGGGTGAGAGAATTGTTAAAGCACCAGGACTGCCTGAAGGAGCAACACCGCTAGCTGTAATATTGTTTACTGTAGTGGCAGAACCTTTTTCAATAAACATCAATGAGCCTACTGTTGAAGCGCCTATAGTGGCTGAAACTTTGTCTTGAAGAAAGACATTACCACTTGTGTGGATTGCAATAGCTGCAACTTTCAGTCGAATTGGATAATCAACACTACCAATGGTTGGGTTGGAGCTTGTACTTATATTTAAACTGCCAACGTTTATGGTCCCCGACTTGGAATTCCAGCTATCAACTGGACCACTGATTGAACCGCTCTGAACCGAAATCGTTGCTGATGGAGCAAACACATCATTCAAAATAGCTATGTTGCTACTGGCTACAGCTTGAAAAGTTAACGCACCAGTGGCATAAACTGGTGCACCAATGCTGAGGGCACCTGGAAAACTAGTGCATGTCAAATTAAAGCTCCCTACTGCAACTGCCGGCACAAACAACGTTACAGGTGAATTTACAGACACTTGAACAAACCCTGAGTTTGCCCCAAGTCCCATAAGTCCAATTGTGTCTGTCCCAGAACTGCTTTGCAGTAAGCCTGAATTTATTGACGATCCTGCATATACCCAGATGGCAGCTTGACTAAAAAGACTGAGATATGGCAAAAAACCTGTGTATGGTACTCCGACAATCCGGCTAGAGGTATCACTAAGATTAATACCACTTGTCCCAGTCACATATAACGGCACCAGTATTGGACCAGACAAATGTTCGTCAATTGTGATTGATGTACTGGTCCCAACTGAGTCGCTAATTCCTGTATAACCACCTGGACTATAATTCGGGGCTGTGCCTGAAGTAAAAACAATATTTAAAGATGTGCCTGGACCAAGTGCTGTTGGACCTGACAGATTAATCCAGTCAGTGTCGCTATTTGAAGTAACAAGAGTACTGTTAACTGAGTATAGTCCGGTTCGAGAATTACTCCCACTAACAGATAAAGCCCAGACAGGAGCACTGCCACTACTGCCACTTGTGTTAATGTTTCCAGGGTTATCATTTTGCGAAATAGTTATTGCATTTCCACTTGATGCACCAGAAGAAAGGAATACAGCCAAACCATTACAGTTTGTCCCAGAGCCATGAGTATCAATAACATCTCCTAAAACATTTGAGTTTGTAATTGAGATTGTCCCTGGAGTAGCTATAGTGACAAAGCCGGCACTTGTATTATTGCCTTCTGCATGTGTATCAATTGTTGGATGCCAAGTAGTATTAGTAATTGATATTACAGGCGAAGAAGTACCCAAATCAATTATCTCTACTGTCCCGCCACCTGGTCCTCCAGTCGAGCCGTAAGATGATATAGATGACGTATCAATACCACCAGTTACAGTGATTCCAGCACTTGGTTTAATAGAACTACCAGCAAGCAAAAGTACTGATCCACTTCCATAGCTACTACTTGTAGAACTAATAGCCCCAGTGCTTATTGCCCCAATTGTTGAAACAGTAATAAATCCACCAGGGCTGCCAGATGCATTAATAAAACCAGTTTGAATATCATAGCCGTAGCCAGAAGAGATAAAGGAATCGTAAGCACCGGCAATCAAACTAACAAGTCCACCACCTGCAGTTGCACTGCTAGCATTAATGTCTAAGGTTGAAATAGCATATCCAGCATTATGATTTGAACCGGCTATTATATTTACATTGCTTCCTCCTGTGGTAAGTATGCCAGTTTGGACAGCACCATCCTGGATTGATCCACCAACAAAAGTGCCACTAAGTATGGCGCCATTTCCTGCTTGCTCCGAAATAGCTGAGCCTCCAATAATTACAACTGGCGGGGATGAACCATTCCCAGCTGCTGGCGTAGCTGTTTCAATTAAAATGTCCCCGCCTTTACCACCTGATGTATTAATGTTCCCGATACTGACAGCAAGTGGCACAGACGCAGTGCCTGCTGCCTCGCCAATTATGGTTACATTTCCACCCGAACCAGTGCCTATGCCCCCAGTAGAAATTGTTAGCCCGGATGGCAACATAATGTGTCCTGTAGTCGAGCTTCCAGGACTATTAGAATATGCAATTAAAGTAACATCTCCACCTGAGCAATTTGCACCGCTTGAATGTGTATCAATAGTACTAGCTGGATTTAAGTGCGAAAGATCAATGTCACCGCCAGTTGCAGAACGTCCGTTGATGGTTATTTTTTGAGTGTCTGCTGTGTAAGAAGCTCCAGATACAAGCATTACGTTGCCACCATTGTGACTGCTTGAGCTAGTATCAAGGCTAAAGCTGTCAGAGCTTGAAGTAATATTGCCACCAGCAATAGCAATGTATGCTGCCCCCGGCGTGGGCGGATAGCCGGCAAGGTCAATGTCGCCAGTATTAACAATAATAGGATCGCCTGTGACATTAGTATTCCCAAAGCATAAATTTGGGGCTGCTGCCTGAAAATACAAAGCACCAGATGAGGTGTTTACTGTGCCTGTCACATTACCAATGTTGGCAACAACTGAACCAGCACCAGAAAATAAGTTCAATTCCTTAGAAATGAAGTCCCCACCAATTAGACTTAAATTGGCTAATGCACTAAAGCAAGGCTCGCGAAAGTTTATTGCTCCATTTAATGCTGAAATAGTTCCGCCAATATTATTCATGACAAGTTCGCGTGTTAGCGAAGCACAAGAGAAATTCACATTCCCAAGCTGTGCAGCAATTAAGCCATTATTTGTAAAGTTGCCAATCTGTGAGATAAGGCTGACATTGTTAACAGCTTGCATTATGGCTGCACTGTTGTTTGTAATTGATCCACCTGCATTCAGACCAAGGCTGCCGGCACTCCTTACAACACCAGCATTTAATATATTGTTGACTGCATTGAGTTGCAAATTGAGATTGGCAACTACATTTGTAACACCCGGCAAACCACCAATAGGTAAGACTGAAGTCAGCAACCCTCCATACTGATTAGTAATGTTGAAAGCATTAATAACTGCCGTGGTCACGGCAGCGTTTGACGAAACAGCATAAAAGTTGCCAGCATTGGTCAAGTTGCCAGTAAAATTCAAAGTTGACGCAGAAGCAAAATCCTTAACTGCAGTGACACCAGACGGGATTATCAGACTGCTCACATGCTGGCTGAAGTGTGTCCCGATGTTGAGCAATCCGCCAACAGCGTTGCCAATAGCACTCAGTACTATTGATTGATGTCCTGTAGATACAATTTGGTAGATTGCCAGGCGCTCTGCTGGAGTCACAAGGTCTGAGCTTGTTATAGTTCGCGTAGTCTGCCCAACCTGCACTGTGACCGGACCAGACTGGACAAGATGTCCTGGACTCAAAGTGCGCTGGCTGGACGTCAGGTCCAGATTAATTGCCGTGTTGCCGCCGCCACCAGTACTATTTACAGGTTCGGCAAAAGCAGCCTTGTTGCCCAGAAGAAAGCAGAAGGCGATTGCCACTACCAACAATTGGCGGTACCAAGAAAGTGTATGCATAAGAATAAATCCCCAGCAATCCGACATATCTAGTAATTTGATTTCAGTTCCACCATGGTTCTCGGGGGCGTCAAACACCCTCTTTGTAATCCCATGATATTGCCCCATTTCAGCCTATAATACTTACCACAGAACCTTAGGATCTGTCCAGTCTGTAATATCAAGCGGTCAAACCTGATAATTGAATTTCGGAAAAAATTACATTGGATATGGGATAAGCATGTTGTAATCGGCAAATGGCCCTTTAATGGGATGCTGTCCTGGATTTGTTGGGGAAAACAGGTCTGTATACCAATACGGACCCGGTCCGATATCGCCCCCGGAGGGACCTGGAGTCTTTGGAGCATATACTCCAGACGCCGTCCCACCTCCGTAGCACGGTACGGCAGTTCCCATGCCACCAATAATGGTGTTGGTTGCACTATAGATGCCCATCATCAGCACACCAATTGGTCGATCTATGTTATAGGGTTCGGCAGCTGTAGATTTTAGCGCAAGCGCGTCCGGCAAAAAAGCAGCGGCAGGAATCGGCAAGCCCGTCGCGCTAACGGTTACGGCAACTATGTCTGGACTGCTCATATCCACAACCGTTGTCACTGTTCCTGGCAGCCCGATTCTTTGCCAGAGGTTAGTCACCAGAGCTGTGATTTTCGGCCCAGACTTCGTCGCGTCGAAGTCCGGTCTCGGCGAACCCTGCCAGTAGCGTTCGTTAACTGCCGAGCGAGCACCGGCATCAGCTACCTGAGCCAACATCAAATGATAATAAGAACTAGTCCCTATGTAGAGGGTCAACATCACTAAGGCTAGCATGAGTGGAATAAGGATCACGAGAAATGCCGCTCCTTCAGCGATTGCCTGCCCGCTCTGTTGGTGACTGGATTTCAATATCATCACTACTTTTGCCTCCTCTTAATACCTTGCTGTACAGTAGTCGCCTGAGTCTTAAGTGTGCAACTGATACATCTTGCCATTAGCGAGATGAAGGTCCGTAATAACGAACACAGTGTCCCTGCTGTTGCAGACCTGTAGTTGAGTCCTGTAATTGATCGTCTTTCTGAGTCTTCTCACTCGTCTGCTCAGAGTGACCATCCTTCGTCCCTTGCTGCGTTGGCAGCGTCTGCTGCAGCGGCGGTTGGTGCGCTCCTTGCTCTGGCGTCAGCTTAGCCCGTTCTTCCGGTGGTCGCAAACCACCTGGATTACCCAGAAAATCAGCGCCAACCGCTTTCTGGGCAGGTTGGGGGAGACTCTGGTATTCACGGACTGGATCGGCAGCCGCGCTCGGATGCGACGGCATTTTGCCTAATGGATTGGCTGACATCGAGCTGCCTGCATAAGATTGTTTCCGCCCTACAGGCATCTGCTCATCAGGTAGATAGATCACACCGCCTGGAACTTCAAGCACCTTACGCTTTCTGGCTGGCTCTGCCGGCGGATGAGCTATTCTCGCGACCGGTGCTGCTGGTGCCTCCGGAGGAGGTACCAGCAGCATGCGCAGCAATGTCAGAATGCAGCCTACTAGCAAAAAGCCCGCAGAAATGACAAGGATTACCTTGTTCTTGTTCTCTCTCTGATGGCGGAGGTTCTGCACGGCATCTCCTGAGTGGATGAAGCTTTTAGGATCCACTTGAACCCTCTTGTGCTGCCAGGTGATAAGCTTGCGGCAATCGTCGGCGTACTCACTGTCAAGCAACTTCATCGAAAGACCTTCAGGAATTGCTCCAGCGCCCTCCTGTGCTGGTTCTGCCAGTGGTGGGAGCGTTTTGTTGTTCGCTGAACATGCTTGTCCGGAGTACCGCTCAAGAGACTTTTCTATGTCTGCAATTACAATATGTCGTTTACCCAAAACAGCTTTTCCCTTAATCTGTCCTGGCGCTCTACTTGGTGTCGGGATTGAGTCAAGATCTTTTTGGCTCAACCCTGTCCCAAATTCCCGACACATCTCGTGTGCATTGCCTTCTTCAAGCGACCTTATATCAGGCTGTCCAGATGGTGCTGCTGTCAAAGTCTGATCTTCCGGGTTGCCCACGGGCTGGACTGTTAGCCGAGGATGCGATGGGACCAGTGCAGAGAGCCAAGAAGCCATGACCGGCATCTCACCAGTCCAGGCACCATAGCTCTCACCCATGCGCTGAACAGCCACTTCCAGCCGTTCACCTTCCGGCAGCTCTTCCGCTGCAAACACAGTCACTGCATCGGAAGGCTTGATCAGCATAGCCAGCGCCTCTTCCAGGGGTGGCGCAGGATCTTGGTTATCGTTGCTGCTCCGAGTCTCCAGCAACTGGTATATGTCCACAGCTAAAGACTGTTGCAGTCTCTTCATGTTGCCATGGCTTGGAACGAATGCATACATACCCGTCCTCACTGACAAAAGCCTGGAAAGAGCCGTGAACCCGGTCAGTTTCTCTGTTGCCATTCCTGCGCCGGTGATGTAGCGACTGCAAAAGATACCAATACATCCTCTGTGCGATCGGGACAGAATGCGCAGGATTCCCTCTTGTACTTCCTTTTCGGACAGTATACGATTGAAAGCCTCGCGCAAGCCATTAGTTGGCGAGATCTCTCCCCCCATGCGTTGATTGGATTGCCACGGATCAGTATCAGCCATGTGGTTTAGTTGTTCAGCCCAGAGGTTATCAGAGGTCTATTCTATTATGGTTCCGTGCGCATACGATGCGAAGTGTGTTATACCACGAAACTATGATGAACCCAAAACTTTGAGAACGACAATCACGTCATTATTGTGCTCGATCAGAAAATTGAAAAGGAGCCTTGTTGCGCTTCAAACGCTCATAAATACTGTGATTGACAGCACGAATTATATCTGAGTTGATCTGACTACAGACCCGACCCAGCGTGTCAGCACTTGGCAAGGGAGCACCCAGGAACCTGCGCAGCTTACGGCTTTCATTCAATTGTCTAATCGAGTTGAGACTACACATCCGGACTAAAAACATTTCCAGGATGCTTTTAGCAACTTTGGCTCGCGGGGTCTTCGGAAAAGGGGATGGCATTGCTTTTTACTCCTCTGGCATTTCCGCCGCGTGCCAGATCAAACTCCAGAAAGCAACATCAACGCAAATGCGAATCTGCTCGGTTCAGATTAACTTTCAAGGAATGCTCAGCCAGCGCTAACGGCGTCGGGTTCTCATGAGGCTACCTGCGAAATCGCTGCTAGAATAAGCTGTCGTGAAGTATTTTTTTGTACTGGCTGCTGCAATCCTCTCCCTCACCGCGTGTTGCCCAAACCGCTGCGGTGTCGAGCCAGCATGCCTGCGTATGAATATAGGCGCCGAGCCGCCCAGTCTCGACTGGAGTGTCACGACCGACTCGACATCTTTTGATGTCATATCAAACTTAATGGTTGGGTTGACTCAATATACTGCCAATCTCTCATGTGCACCGGCATGTGCATCAAGCTGGGAGATAACCGATGGCGGCAGGTGTTATGTTTTCCATTTGCGTCAGGATGCGCGCTGGTCTGACGGGCAGCCTGTAACTGCATACGATTTTGAATACGCCTGGAAGCGGCTGCTCACGCCCAAAACAGCTGCACAGTATGCCTTCTTCTTTTATGATATTGTCGGCGCCTTTGAATTCAACACAGGCACTCTCAAGGATGCATCCAAAGTAGGCGTGATGGCAACCGATCCGCACACCCTTGTGGTACGCCTTAAGAAACCAGCTGCTTACTTTATTTATTTAACTGCATTTTGTCCCAGCTTTCCGCAGCGTAAAGACATAATCGAGCGATGGGGAGATCGCTGGACAGATCCTGAGCATATTGTGACAAACGGACCGTTTCGATTGAGCACCTGGAAACATGAATACAAGATTGAGCTCTCTGCTAACCCACTTTTTTTCGAAGGTGAGCCAGCCATCAAGCGGATCAAAATGTTCATGGTGACTGAGCAGTCAACAGCTTTTGCCCTCTATGAAAATAATGAGTTCGACTATGTCGACAACCGCAGCTTCTCCACTCCTGATGTTGAACGTTGCTGCCGGTCACCTGAGTATCACAACATAGCTCTTTTGCGCAATAATTACATCGGTTTCAATACAACTAAGAGACCGTTTGACGACAGGCGTGTCCGCCTAGCTGTCTCGATGGCTGTTGATCGCAACATCTTTCCTACCATATTGCGGCGCCACGAGCGCCCGTCAGATTCCTGGATCCCGCCTCCGCTGGCAGGCTATGCAAGCGACTCGGGACCGGGTTATCATCCAGATATAGCCAGGAGGCTCTTAGCTGAAGCCGGTTATCCAGGCGGTGCTGGCTTTCCTCCGGTTGAACTGCTTTATCCAAACAGAGAGGACACAAGGCTGGTTGTCGAGCAGATTCAAGATCAACTCAAGCGCGTCCTGGGCATAAAGATCGTTCTCACAAATCAGGAGTGGAAAGTTTATCTGGAAACACTGCGCCGCAATCCTCCTGCCATGTTTAGAAACTCATGGGGCGCTGATTATCCGGATCCAGAAACATTCATGAATATTTTCACCAGCCACAACGGCAACAATGATACGCGCTGGAGCAATGCCACTTACGACCAGCTAATCTCCAAGGCAAAAGCCGAGTCGAATCAAGAGCTGCGCGCCGACCTGTACAGGCGTGCAGACCACCTCTTATGCGCTCAGGAAGCTCCAATTGCCTGCACTTATCTCTCCTCGCAGAACCTGATGGTCAAACCCTGGGTCCACGGCATCGCATTCAATGCTCTCGATCTGCAATTTTTCAAGAACGCTTACATACAAGCACCTGTTAATTCAAACAAAGCAGATTTTCACACCAGTATTCCATGTTCGCATGCCACCGTACTGAGCCTGCCCGTTACCTCAAAGTGTAGGGTATACCAACAGCTCAGCTCGGCTGTATTCGGCAAGACGCCCACCCTCGCAAGGGGTTCAGTTGTTGCTTGTCCGAACTTGAGCCCGGCGGTCACAGAAAGTCCTGCCGAGCAAGCGACAAAGGAGTCCGCGCAATGATGCTGATCTGCAAACGGTTATTGTGGACAATACCTATTCTATGGATGGTGGCAACTATCACTTTTGCCCTCGTCCGCGTGGTACCAGGTGGTCCGTTTGACGCCGAAAAACACTTGCCACCAGAAATAGTGGCAAACATCAAAGCAAAATACCACCTGGACAAACCGGTAATTGAACAGTATATACTCTATCTCAACAGGCTAGCCCACGGTGATCTGGGGGTCTCCTACAAGTATGTGAATCGCACCGTCAACGATATCATCGGAGACGCTCTGCCGGTTTCAATTCAGCTTGGTGCCACAGCGCTGATCATTGCCATTGTGATAGGCATCCCTCTCGGCACATTTGCTGCCGTACGCCGGGGAACCGCTTATGACTTAGCCGCCATGGCAATCTCAACAATAGGAATCTCGGTGCCTAGTTTTCTTGTCGGAGCGCTGTTGATCTACATCTTTGGAATCACTTTCAAGATTTTGCCAGTCGCGCTATGGGAGTCACCCAGTCATATGATCATGCCAGCTCTTACTTTAAGTTTTCTCCCGACTGCTTACATAGCTCGTTTAACTAGAGCCAGCGTGCTGGAAGTCCTGCAAAAAGACTGGGTGAGGACAGCACGCTCAAAAGGGCTGTCACTGCAAAGCACAATCATCAAACATGTGTTGCGCAATTCGCTGCTTCCGGTCTTAACCATAATAGGACCGCTCACAGCCATTCTCATAACCGGATCGTTTACCGTGGAGTATATTTACGCAATTCCCGGAATGGGCCGCTTTTTCATAACTGCAGTTATCAACAGAGACTACGACCTTATAATGGCAACCAGCCTGATCTTTGCAGTAATTCTCATCGCCTGCAACACAGTTGTAGATATGGCCTACACACTGCTCGACCCTAGAATCAAGGTGAAGAGCTAGACTATGCCAGCACTTTCCCACACCAGACAGCCTCGATTGCCCGGCGTCACGCGACCTGCACAGAGCAGTTTTACAACTGTCTGGAAGCGACTACAAAGAGTCCCGACGGCTACTGCCGCACTCCTTATAATCGCATGCATGCTTCTTGTCGCAATACTGTCATGGGCTGGAGTGACGTTATCACCATACTCTTACGATCAGACCAGCACTGCCCTGCTTGCCTGCCCTTCATGGGCACATCCAATGGGTACCGATGAGCTGGGACGCGACTTACTTGCCAGAGTAATCTATGGCTCGCGACTTTCAATGACGATAGGGGTCAGCACCGCAGCAGTTGCTTTACTGTTTGGCACCATATATGGTGCAATAGCCGGATATTATGGCGGCAGATTGGACTCTCTGCTCATGCGAGGCATTGAAGTTGCCTACGCTTTGCCTGACCTCCTGGTCATGATTCTGGTTGGCGTCCTCATTGGAAGAGGCACAGCAGGTATCTTGATAGCGCTCGGTCTTGTCAGCTGGATGGGTACAGCCCGCCTGGTGCGCGGTCAGTTTCTCCAGCTGCTTAACGAAGAGTTTGTTGAGGCAGCACGTTGCACCGGACAAAGCAGCCTGGCAATTATCACTAAACATCTCCTGCCTAACGCCATCGGTCCTATTATTGTGGCGCTCACATTCATTGTTCCGTCAGCCATAGTCTCCGAATCTACCTTGTCGTTTATCGGTCTAGGTTTGTCACCACCGGCATGCAGTTGGGGCACACTGGCTGCCGAAGGCTGGCGATCTCTAAGATCACACCCACATCTCATCCTCTTCCCCAGCGCCTTCATTTTTGCCACAGTACTCTCTTTCAACTTCCTGGGCGACGGACTGCGCGATGCTTTCGACCCTAGAACAAGGCTGGATAGGAAAGCATAAGAATCATTTCTTCTGCGTGCCAGCTACAATAACTGACGGATTGATAGGAGTTTATCAAACCTTTGGGAAGCGAGTCATGGGCTCACGCTGAATATTGAGCCTTCAGTGTTTTGTTGTGGGATAAAGGCTAACTTTATTCAATCACTACCTGGTGGCACACTGACAGTTAGTCAAGGTTCAAGGCTGTACTGTGAGGTTCTTGCCATAGACAGTGTGCGCCCTGGGAACTATTTATGCAATTCGACACTGCATCCGTTGAACCTCATGTGTCCAAAAACCGTATAAGTGAATAGGTCAGGAATTCAAACGCTTTCCTGACCTACAAAAAAAGGAGGAAGAGGACATGTTTGGACCAACCACATTTATATTGTCCTTTATTAACAGGCTGCCGTCAGGGCAAATCTTCACCACACGTGATTTACTGCACACTGCCTGGCGTGCTGCTGTTGATAAGGCACTCAGCCGTCTGGTTGCCAAAGAGTACATAATCCGGTTATCCCGTGGCATCTTTATCCGCAACGACTATAAGGTGATCATGCCTAGTATAGAGAAGATTGCTCACGTCAAAGCTGAGTCCTTTGGGAAACATATCCTTTCTCATGGTGCTGACGCTGCCCAGCAACTCGGACTCACAGATACCGGCAACAAGGAGCTTACCTTTTACACTACATGTTACGCACAGCGTATCTCTGCCCGTGTTGAACGGAATATCTCTGCCGGCTGGAAAGATCGGTCTCATGAAAATAGGTTGCAAGTATATTCCAGGATAACGGTCGAGACAATGGCTTAACAGATGATTTAGGCTGCTAG
>CAILLX010000091.1 GCA_903835185.1 uncultured bacterium
ACGAGAAGAAAGCCCCCTTTTGTTTCGTCTGACTAAACTTAACCGCTCACCTCCTTGCGCTCTTATTGACAGCGCCGTCGGTTCGCTATGTCAGCTTGCTAACAATATTCCGAAATTACACACTATAATACTACGCCACCTGCTATTTGCGGTATCGGACATGTAGTTGATAAGCCCGCGTTTGACTAGCCCGGATAATTCTTGATAGGAGTAAAAAGAGCACACTCTGTCGAAGTAGTTAGTGATAAACAACCTACAAAACGGAGGTGCTCTTAATGTATAATACGACTCTTGACCTGGTTTTTCCTGCTGTTATTGGCAAAGATGTGGTGTCTCGAAATAATGGCGGGGACATTACCTCGGATGCGGGGCTGCTGTTGGTATCGCTTGCGGATAGGAAGCTGGGTCTGACTGAGGCTATGTCGAACTCTATTACAGACAATCGCGACCAGGGCAAGGTTTCGCATAGCAAGTTGGAGATGACACGAGAGCGGATTTACGCTATCTGTCAGGACTATGAGGATGCAAACGATCTGGACACTCTGCGTCATGATCCGGCTTTGAAAGTGGCATGCAAAAGACTTCCGAAAACCGGCGACGCCCTCGCGAGTCAGCCGACTATCTCTCGGTTTGAAAACATGCCAAAAGGCAAAGATCAGGTGAGGATGGCTAAGTCGATGGCACAAAGAGTCATATCTCAACTTCCAGTGAGGACGAGCCAGGTTATCATAGACGTGGACCCGACAGTTGATCCGGCTCACGGCCAGCAGGAGTTGGAGTTGTTCAATGGGCACTACGGCTGTCACTGCTTTTTGCCAGTCATGATTCATATAACAGGTGACGATGGAGTTCAGAAAATCATCGCATCTGTGCTTCGTGCGGGCAACTCCGGCGCGACCAAAGGGCTGAAGAGCATCCTGCGAATAGCCGTAAGGCTGTTGCGGGAGCAAGCGCCAAATGCCCGGATAATTCTACGAGCCGACTCGGCTTTTGGAGTATGCGATGTGCTGGATTTTTGTGAGGATATGGGAATGGACTACATCCTTGGAATGAAAGCCAACAACCCTCTGCATAGCCTATCGAGCCATTTACAGATGGACGCATGCCTTAAATACGGCTGGGAGGGCAACGGTACCCGTGAATATGGAAGTGTCTCCTACAAGGCCGGGAGTTGGAGACATGCCCGTCGTGTGGTTGTAAAAGCAGAGATAACGCAAAGGGAGCTCAACCCCAGATTCGTGGTAACGAGTCTCGACAATTTGGACGATGAACAGGCTTATGGGTTCTACTGCGCTCGTGGCGAGCAGGAAAACCGGATAAAGGAGATGAAATTGGATCTAAACAGCGGCCGGACGAGTTGTCACAGCTTTCTCGCAAATCAGTTCAGACTGCTCTTGCACACGGCTGCCGGAATGCTGATGGGAGTGCTGCAAGAGTCTCTTGCAGGAACCCGCTTTGCTAAAGCTCAGGTCGGGACAGTGCGAACGAGGCTGCTCAAAGTCGGCGCAAGGGTCGTGGAAAGTGCTCGCAAAATATGGTTCCATCTGCCAAGCTCATTTCCTGCTCAGGATGTATGGAGAATGATGTATGCGGCGCTGGTTTCCGACTAATCTGAATAATTAGTGTTTTCAAGACAAAAACAGCATTGAACAGCCGGTATTGGAAGATCGGATGCTCTATCACGCCTTATTACAGACAACAATTAACGCTGGTGCATGCATAATGTGTGCAAATCAAGAACGCGTCGTTTGCAGGGCAATGAAAGGCGATTTCCAGACGCATGGAACTGCCAGAAAGCGCCGAAATACGTCCTTCTA
>CAILLX010000092.1 GCA_903835185.1 uncultured bacterium
ACGCGAAGGGCTCTAATGTTGGATGATTTTTTCATAGTTGATCCTCTTTAAAAGTGGCTTTGTTGTTGTAACCAAAACCTTACCAGGCTAGTCCTGGAGGGGATCAACTAAATTTTCAACTATGAACGGGACAAGCTCCATTCCTTCTATGTATTGCCGAGTTTGTTTATCCAGGTCGTACAGTAGCGCCTTATTTGGGGGCACTCTGTTGTTATCGAGGCGCGAGACGCCTCCTGGAACGAGTATTTTATGCCCGGGGAGGAATAGAGGCTGACCGCAATCCAGCCGAAGCGTACGCCAATGTGCATGAGCAAAAAGCGAGCCCAGTGTCCTGAGGGCGTTTCCTTCTGCAAGCGGTTTGTCATTAACCGTCACTTTTCCGGTATTCAGTATTTTCGCTATTGGAGCACTTTCACCTGGAGCGGGAAGAAACTGCTTCAGCTGGCTTTGGAATAACTCAGGAGGCGCATAATCGCTTGGACCGAGGCAGGGACTGTTGGGTCCGCCGGTGACCAGAACGTTGCCGTCGGCTAATAAAAACATCTCGTGAGCGGCTCGCGGATACCACATCTCCGGGCCCGGGAGGAATACCCCGCGAGCAATTCTCTTATCATTACGTGCTAGTTCGACGGCTCTGGCGCGGCTTTCCTCCAGGGACTCCAATTCCTGAGGGGTGTATGAAACCCCAGTATAAGCACAACCGGACAGCATAAGGATGCTAGCGGCAGTAATGAGTGCTAGTACTAGAAAATGAAGCATGGATTTCATAGCGTAAATTCCAACCGGTATTACGTGTGTATCGGTGTTCCATATTTCTGCATCTTAGCCTGCATTTCAGGACTCAATTGTTTCACAAGCTCTGCATTGTACGAACCGGTAGGCGATAGAGGTAGTTCCGAATTCGAGGATAACTTATTCTGCGAGAGTATCTGCCGAGTCGCGATAGCATAAGAACGCGATATCGCAGCAGACGACCCTTCTTTGACGGCCGGATCAACATCGGTCGCAAAGATTGAGATTGTATTGTCGCTGTTGCGGACAATATCAAAAGTGCGGAACTGCTGAGGAAAATCCCTTAATGATGAGGTTTCAACCTGCCAGAAGCCGAGTTCAGGACGGGCTGGATCAGGTGATTTTAGTGCAGTAACTATATTGCAATGACGATGTCCCGCAGCCCACAGGATGAGATTCGGGTATTCATGAAGCTTGGCAATCAGCTTCTCTTCGGATACATAAGCAGCTGAGTTCCAACCGACAAAAGAACTCGCTGGTTCGACGTTGATAGGTATGTGCGCTGCGATGATCATAAGCTGACCGTCAGCCTGACCGTTTTCAAGTTCTTTTACAAGCCAGTCATAACGTTCTTTATCAAGAGAACCATGCCCATAGCCTGGAGAACTGCTGTAAGAAAGAGGAGGACTGATATCGTCATCCTTTTGAGTATCGTCGAGCACAATCACTTTGATCGGTAGAGCCGACTTCGGCTGGAAGCTATAACAGGCAAAGTCGTTGTCGAGATTGGTCTTTGTAAAACCATGACCGACCGGATTTGAAGATGTTGTAAAAAATTCACTCATCCATTCCTTTCTCGAAAGCGAACGGCGGTTTGGATCAGCTGCCACTTTCTGAGGACTTGTGAAGTTACTGACAGGTCCTGCACCTATAATGTCACCGTAAGGAGTCGAGCCGTCGAGTGAGCCCATATAGTACTCACGGCTGTTTATACCTTTGTTTAAGCCTGCAGGTTCGGTGAATATATCTCCCAGTTTGAGGATATCCCCGCCGATATAAACCTGCCTGAGATAATCATTCACAGGGTTGGTACCCATCCAGAAATGATCGTGATTGCCGAGAGCTTGATACCACTTGATCGACTTATCAAGCCCTGCCGCCTGGTAAGGTTTCTGATAATCAATTGTGTCGGCGCCGGCATGAGCCCCGGTGCTTGGTGTGATGACTTTGCCGTCAAGTACATCGACAAACCATCTCAGTTCGTTGTACTGAGTGTTGTTGCAGACATCGCCCAGAGACATGCCGAAATCAATCGGATTTTGTTTGTGAATGGCGTTTATCGTCTGGACGGCTGCGTCGAGAACCTGAGTTGTATTCAGCATAACCGCTGAATATCCCGCACCAATACCATCTTTGAGACCAAGATAGATTGCTGAAGAGGGAGATTCTTTGTCGGCGATATGAATATCGGTTATGGTAAAGAAGCGCAAAAGGCGGGCAGTATTAGTGACTGATGCACCGGTATAACTAGTTGGCACTATGTCAAGACGCTTTTCGTATTTTAGGCTCGATCCATAATGCCAAGTACCATAGCCGTTTTGCTTGTATTTTGAAACCTCATCAAGACGAATCTTCACAGAAGGAATTGGGACAGGCACGACAGTCCTCTGGATGGTTGTAAAGACATCGGAACTAATCGGGTACCCTGCTATCTGACTTTCATTGCTCGCTGCGCAGACCTTGCCAATGTTGAAGGCAAAAAAAGCCAGTGCTCCGGCACCCAGCCCAAATCTACGCCGTGAAATCTTCGTCATATCGCAGCTTCCCCATTTAGTCCCATCCACGCATCATGGCAGCCCGTATTGTGATCTCAATCCGCCACAATTATATCTTGCTGGGTGACTTGCTGGGTGACTGTCCGCAGTCGTACGAAAAGTTCTGCTAAGCTGCTTGACAGTGCTCACAATCACTCTTCTCCACATGTTCCAATAAAAAGCCATGGCTGCATCACTGCCGCCATGGCTTTCCAATAGAGCCAAACTTATTCAGGTCGTGAGTGGAGCGTTAGCTTACGCTACCCAGAGTTGCTTTAGTAGTTATCGTCGTAAGGAACTACGTACTGCTTGCCCTGGAAAAGCATGCTGTGGCTGCCGCTATGTGGGCTTGGATAGCCAACAAAGCCGTGCCAGGCACCGTAAGTAAACCCATGGTAGAGACCATAAGTTGATCCAGCAACCAGTCCAACTGGTCCACCGGTTAGAGAACCGGCAATCAGTTCATAAACTCCGTCTTCCTTGCCTAGATTGCGCGCCACCATCTTCGTGCCGCCGATTGCGCCTTTGACGCCATCTTGGAACGAGGCAGTAGGCACATCCCACACAATGGCGGAGACCATGCTAACTACGCGAACCGGGAAATACCAGAGTTCATACTGAACTCTTGCCGATTCCGGACGCACCGGATAGGCAAAGCTGGCGCTCGCAAGTCCGCCTAGTATTGCGGCTGTTCCGAGCACTGCGAGAATTTTTTTCCTCATATCATTTACCTTTTCTTCTAGGGTAGGCTAACGCCCTGCACCGAACTTACGCAGTTTACTTCTCTTCCATAGTGATGTAGGACCATCTGCTGAACGGCTTGTTCCAGCCGGTCTTCAGTCCATGCCATGTACCATCGTACACGCCATAAGCCGTGCCCAACACCAGTCCGACTGATCCACCAAGAGGCGTTGCAGCAACGAGCTGCCCGGTGCCATTCTCATCACCGAACTTGCCGGCAACGTGCTTGGTTCCTTTAATAGCCCAGTGATAGCCATCATTGATAGGACCGCTAACCAGTCCCGATACCGCAGCTCCTGTAAGAGCTCCAGCAAGTCTAAACGGAGCTTGTATGCACCACATAATCGGCTTGGATTCATAGTCCAGTGCCAAGGCCGGGGCCACGGTACTTGCCATGAGTGCTGTCACACACATTACACGACCGAGAGTCAATTTTTTCATCATTTACCACCGTCTTTCTAGTTACTGCCAGGCGTTTGGCTCAGTGCCCGGCAGCGGCGTAGTAATTACTTTTCTTCGCTTGTCACAATAAACGAATCAGTGCTGAACGGTTTATCCCAGCCTGTCTTCATGCCATGACCTGCTCCACGGATTGCTCCATAAGGCATGCCCCACAAAAAGCCAGTTGGAACTCCCAATACAGCGCCTGCAACATTTTGTTGAAACCCTTTTGCATCGCCGAACTTTTCCGCCAGATATTGTGTCGTCTTAAGCGGGCAACGCCAGAGTGAGTAGTAAAGAACCCCTTCCGGAGCATCAAAAACGGTCGCAGTAACTGAACCCAACAAGCTGCCTACACTTTTCAAAGGACCATCAGCGTACGACGGGGTTACCGTGCTTGCCAATAGAGCCGCTGCTGCAGTTAGTATCCAAGTTTTGTTTTTCATTGTTCGTCACCGTTATTTTGGGAGGCGAGGGTGGTCCGTTAGAACCACGACCTCTACTTCCCCTACGAGGCAACTAAAGTTGCCCCAACCAAGCCTAGTCTTCCTTGAATGTGAAGGAGTCCTTAGTGAACGGCTTGTCATAGCCGGTCTTCAGTCCGTGCCAGGCACCATCGAAGCAACCATAGGTGGCTCCACCGGCGATGCCGAACGGCCCGCCAAGAATAGCACCAAACCACATCTGGTATTGGCCACTTTCGTTGCCCAACTTACCGGCTACCCATTTGGTCGCCATCTTGGCACCCTTGGTACCATCTTTGACGGCACCTTCTGGGCAGCCTATTACTGCTCCGGTAGCAGAACCTAACACTTTGACCGGAAATTGACATATGTTCTGAAACGTATCACCGTCGGCTAATGATGGAGGCACGATTGTGCCGACCAGGGCCGCAGCTACTACGAAAGAGGACGCTAACTTCTTATGCATGAAATTCTCCATCTCTTAGCAATCTTCTGACCTAATCCTGGACCAAGCTGGCCCCAAGACGAAACAATTTTACAGATTTTCTGGTGCAGGTCTATATTCGCTTGCATCTATTTAGCAGACCCGAAATTGTGTAACGCCCACAGGCGCACGAAATCTGGCAATCTCAATCCAAATAAAAAGTTTTGTTTTGCCGGTGCACCTCTTTGCAAGAGCGCAAATTCGTATCTCCAACGTATGGCGATCGGATGTATCGCAATGAGCTTGAATACTTACAACCTGCTTGCCAAGTGCAGGCGGGCAGGTTGTAAGTATTCAAAAGGTATTCAAGTGACGCCCCGGATTTGGTGGCAAGCAGATCTATTTGAAATTCATGCCCAAATGCTCGGTGCGGTGCCATGTTGATGCTTCAGGACGGAACATGATCTGGCAAAAAGAGATAAATATGCAGGGCACCCAGTGCGCAAAAACATAAACGTTGACTGCAAAGCTATGTCCAAGAAGCACCGGTAGCGGCATCGGTTTCCGATAATGCTTAATCGCCATACAAAAGTTGAAAAAGCTGACAAAAAACACCGCAAGCATCACAAGCAGAAGTGCGCTGGATTGGGTCGGAGCACCTGTTGCAAAGTGAATGAGATCGGAGACAACTTCAAGCAGGATGATAGCGGGCACCAGGAAGAATGTGGCAAAAGCAAGTGTGTCTACACGTTCAACTAACGAAAGGCGCCTGGGTGAATTGAGCGGGAAGATGTAGTCGAGATAACGACGAATACTGCCTTCAGCCCAGCGTCTCCGCTGACGAATCAGCCCCTTAAGAGTAGTGACAGCCTCTTCCCAGACAAAAGCTTGAGGACAAAAGCGTACATCCCAGTTGCGAATCATGAGCCGCATTGTGAGATCAAGATCGTCTGTAATTGCGCTATTGTTCCAACCACCTACATCAATGAGCGCATCGCGCATAATTAGCTCGCCGTTGCCACGCAATTCGACAGCACCGCCGATAGAGTCACGTCCCATCTGAAAGTATGTATCCAATGCATACTCTGATGCTTGAGCCTCAGGCAAGAAGCCAGTTTGACGTTCGTAAATCCGTTTTTGAGCCTGGACAGCCCCGACTCCATCGCGTGCCAGCACTGGTAGTATCACATTTAAGAAATCCGGAGCGACATTGGCATCAGCATCAAAAACAGCAACAACCTCACCTTTAGAGAGCGGCAAAACATCATTGAGCGCAGCCGATTTTCCAGGGCGAGTACCAGGTTGTCTACTGAAGACATGCAAGCGTGGAAACTCCAGCTTCATAGCTTCGAGAACAAAAGGCATGTCATCAGTAGAGCCGTCATCAATTACCCAGACATGAAACTTGGGATAGTCGAGCTTGAACAGGTTGCGCACAGTCGACTCAATGACACGCCCTTCATTTTTTGCCGGCACAAAGATGTCGACCCATGGCTGCCATGACTCAAGGTCCTTCGGGACACTGCTACGTACTGCCCCTGCTCTCTTCTGTCTGGCCGCTCTCCATCGCGTCAGGCTTTGCGCTGTCAGAAGCCAGATAGAATGAACAATCATTCCGGTCAACACAGCACCCATAATGAGCAGAACAGTAGGTCCTGTCACCAGGTTTTCGACTAGTTTCAAGCCTAGCCAAACGGCTACGGCGAGTGCGAAAAGCATGATTCGATTGCGCATTGCTCCCCCATACTGAAAGCACTGGATGCCATACAGACTAAATTATATGATTGCCAAGCTCTCGTAAATCGTAATGTACAGTAGATCTAATGTCACAGTCGCCCACCAGTTGAGCCGACTGAGCCCGCTACTTGTCAAGACCCGTTCTGGTTTCAATACGCCATGACCCGCAGCGCATATTCACGCACTATTTCAGCCAGGCGGCGCGAGCCGTCAAGCTCAGTAGCTGCTCTGGCAAGGCGCAGAGCATTAATCTCATAGCTCCTGGTCGCTAAGTGGTGCTGGATCCGTCGCGCCAGTTCGACACCGGAGAGATCCGGGTATGTCAGCTGACTGGAGACATCCAGCTCGACCATGCGGGCAGCATTGCTCTCCTGCTCAATCTGCCTGTAGTCCGGTACTAATAACGACTGCTTGCCCAGACTTAACAGCTCCATCGCAGTCGAATGTCCAGCCTGCGTCACTACCAGGTCGCAGGCTTTGTAATACGACTCAGGACTATCTGTAAACTCCAGCAGCCTGACGTTAGGCGGCACGCAAGCAGCGGAGAAACTGGAAAAAATATCAAAATGAACATGAGGCAGCCGGTAGGCAGCATCAATCATGGCGCCAAACAGTGGAAAGCGGTACTGGTGCCCGCCCATAGTGCCAACTACATAAGATCCCGAACCCGGACGAGCAGCCGGTACTACACTATCTGGCTTCCAGGCCGTAAGCGGACCGACAATTCTTTGCAACTTCATCACTTGCGAACGATGACTTAATACAGGCAGGCAAACAGTATCTGGCGGTGGAAAGTCAGGAATAACAATCTCATCGACTTCCCGAAAGACTGATTTAACCACCATCTCCACCCCAGGCTCCACTGCTCCGCCGAGAATGGCGTCCTTAAGATCGCGATGTCCCTCGCCAAACGTCCGTGAACGTTTATCCGAAAAGGATCTTTCAGTGACCTTCTGCCTGTTGTGCCGCTGGAAAAAATGGTCAAATTGAGTTTGATTAGTGACAAAAAGACAAGGCAGCCCAAGCCTTGCCGCTGCAAAAACAGCTGCAGCCCGACAGTCGGAGATAACGCAGGTCACACCATATTCCCGCATTATGCGAGCTTCTTCTCGTGTCTGCTTATTAATGACCAGCGGCCAGGTTGAATTTTTGAGAATAGTAGTGGAAAGCTCGAAAGATCCGTCCTCACCAAAAAATTTCACTTCCGGCCCAATTTCTACAGTGGCATACCCAGCTCGTTTAAGTCTCTCTAAGACATAGCCATAACTGCCCAACAAGATACAAGCTGGATCAAACTGCCGAGCAACAGCAAGAGCACGGCTGGAATGTCCGTAGCCTTCACCATTGACAGAAATGTAGATGCGATAGGGAACCCGGCTGGTCCGTTTGACAGCTGGTGTTCTGCGAGTGCTGACTGTGGTTACCATATGTTAAAAGCTTCTATGCATTAAGGGCATTAACAGCAGCCGGTCGTCTGAGAGTACGAAGAAGATGATACGTGCCTAAAATCAGAGTAGGAGCGCCTATTACCATAAGAGTTGTCGATACCCCGCCAGGCAAGTTGTCTGCTGATACTCCAGCCAGTATTACCGGTATTGTGGAAGCAGCGGACATCGCTGTATTTTGAGCAGCAAAGACCTTACCTCTCAGCTGTTCCGGCACGGCAGCCTGAAGCGCTGCCTGAGTTGGAACAGCCACCATAGCACAAGAAGCTCCCACAAACATGGATAGAAGTAAAGGAATAGCCATAAGACCACCCTGCCAGGAGCAAGGCGGTAAACCAAGGGCCGGCAACACCAGAGCCGATATGAAACCGAGCGAACCAAGCAGTATCATAAACAGCCCAAGCCCGCTAAATCCACTGTAAGCCAGTACAGTAGGACGCAGCCGTTGCCCGTAGTGACCCACCCAGAAATTGCCAAGTCCCATGCCGAAGCCAGCTGCAGCCACAATATAGCCAAACTGGAACGGCTGAATATGCAAGACCTGCTGCGCCAGACCAACAGCGATGACATTAAGGGTAATAATCATGCTAAATAAGAGTGTGATTTTAATAATGGCGCGAAAGACAAGCGGATTGCCGGCAATATAACGCAGCCCGAAACGCAGCTCCTCCCACCAGGTATCGTGCTTATGTACTGATGGTTTATTGTCTGCAATCATGAGCAGGAGAACAGCTGCAAGACAAAATGAACCGGCTACAGCCCAGTGGGCCCGACTGAGCCCAAACTGTGATATTACCGGCTCACCGGCTGCAAAACCGAAACCGAGAGCAATCATCATAGTTGTAAAGAAGAGAGAGTTGGCACAGTAAAGATCTTCTCTTTTCACCAGGCGCGGTATGGCCGCAGTTTCTGCTGGACCAAAAAACTGCGAACCGATGGAGATTAAAAAGGCCAGAGCGTACGTACAGAATGGCGAATGAGTCACCAGCGGCAAAGATATCAGAGAGACAAAAAAGCCGCGGGCCACATTGGAAGCTACCAACACAGCCCGATTAGACCAGCGATCCACAAATACCCCAGCCAGTGGAGAGAGAATTATGGCTGGAATGGTGAAAGAGACATACAAGATACTGGTCAGCTGCGCAGCCCCTGAAGCACTGGAAGTGCCAGGCATTCCAGCAACTTGCTGCACAGTCAACACTGCGACAAAGAGAACAAAAACAACACGATCTGCCAGTTGAGAGAATATCTGAGCAATCCACAAACTCATAAACTGCTTGTTGTGAAACAACGATCCGTAGCCGGACCTTATCTCATGCTCTCTGGTGCCAATCGGCTCTTGTTTCTGCAAATCTTCTACTCGTTGCGTAATCATCGCTTGACCGGTTGGCTAGCCGGCTCCTGAGCCTGGATTACAGTTTGTCCAGGCACAATGTTAGGCGCTCAGGAGTTGAGGCTGTCGTATCTAATCAGATTGCATCAAAAGCCACTTCGTCCATCGCTTCTCGTCCCGCAGCGATGCTATCGGCAACGCCGCGCTTAGAACTCCTTATGAAGTCGACAATCTCCTTAATCTCCGGGTATGGTTCAATCTGTTCCTCGATGAGAGGAAGCGCTTGCGAGACGTTCATATCAGATCTATAAAGCAGGCGGTATGCTTCTTTAATTGCTGAGCGCACAGCTGTGCCAATACCTTTACGTCGGAGCCCGACTGCATTGATGCCACGCACTACCGACGGACGTCCATCGCCCATCGCAAATGGTGGCAGATCCTGGCGTGTACCAGAGAGTCCGCTAACCATCACCAGGCGCCCGACGCGGACAAACTGATGGAATACACACAAACCTGAGACAACAGTATAGTCACCTACGCTCACATGCCCGGCCATCATAGTGCCGTTTGCAACAATAACCCCATTGCCCATCTTACAGTTGTGTGCAAGATGAACATTGCACATCAAGAAGCAGTCATCACCAACAACAGTGAAGCCTTCTCCAGTCGCCCGGTGGATAGTGACATGCTCTCTGATATTGCATCTGTCTCCAATAATCACCCCGGTAGGCTCCCCGGTGTAGTGGAGATCCTGCGGCTCCAGTCCGATGGCAGCACCGGCAAAAATAATGCAATCTTTCCCGATTGTAGTATCACCATCAATCACGACATGAGCACCAATCTTGGTGCCTGCTCCAATCTTAACTTGAGAGCCGATAACGGCATACGGACCGACCTCAGCCGTATCGTCTATGAGGGCACCATCAGTAATGATGGCAGTTTTATGTATAGCCATTTGAGATACCTGCAACTAAACCAAACCTTACAATCATCTGGCGGCAATAGCCGGCTCACCTTCAACCTGCTTGATAAGAGCAAAGCTGATCTCGCCTTCAGCAGCAATCTTGTCACCAACTTTTGCTACACATCTCAGGCGCCCGATAGGGCCTTTCATCTTCACCAGCTCAACCTCCATATCAAGCCTGTCCCCAGGGCTGACCATAGACCGAAACCTGAAAGTTTCAATTCCGCTTAACACTCCCAAAGAATGCCTGTACTCTTCTTTGGAGAGAAGCGCTATGCTGCCTAGCTGTGCCAGCGCCTCAACCATAAGGACACCCGGCATAATCGGTTTGAAAGGAAAATGTCCTTCAAAAAACTGCTCATTGGCAGTCAGGTTCTTATATCCAATAGCCTTCAATCCTGGCTCAAGATGACTTACCCGATCTATTAACAGGAAAGGATACCGATGTGGGAGCAGCTCCTTTATCTGTAAAATATCCAGACCACCCGTTACTACAGTCATCCTTTTTTCTCCTCACTTGCAAATCTGTCACGTGGTTTTTTACTGCTTGAGGCAGTCTTCTCCAGCGCACAGACCGGTAGGCGCTGGACCGACTGATAAGTATATCGCCTTTGCCAGATTAAGCATCAGCCGCCCGCTGCCGCTGTTGCGAACATTAGCCCACTCTTGCTTGCTGCTTGTGATTATTGAACATATCAAATGTTTGCTGATACTTTACTTATGATTGAGCTTAAAATCTCACTCACAATACGTTTGCACTATAGATAGGTGAACTAAATTTGCTAACAAGCCGCCAGCTACCGTTTACTATGAAGAGAGTGAGCGGACTGTGGCAGCTGACCTGTTAGCTGAAAGCATACCGATAGGAGAGCTTCTAGTTGAAACCTCAAAATTTTGATCCACACTCACTCACTGGAGTGAGCAGGCGGACTTTTCTTTTAGGCGCAGCTGGACTGGCATTCTTGAAGCTACCACTGCCTGCAAGAGCATCGGTTGGACTGTCTGAACCGTTCTCTTTTGCTGTAGTATCAGATGTGCATCTTTGTAATGACCGCCCTGACAGCTTCCTCCTTCTCAAGGAGAGCCAGCTATTCTTGCAAGATGCAGTACGCCAGCTGAACGACGAAAAGCTGGATTTCATCATATTTTGTGGTGATCAAGTTGAGGCTCTCGGGCGCAACGAAGCCAACTGGCAGCTTTTCCAGGACATTGCTCAGGGACTGAATGCGCCCTGGTCGTTTTTGCTCGGAGAGCATGATCTCTTAGAAGAGATGCCTGTGGACAAGATGAAGGTGTATGGTCCGGACTGGAAGCACCGCGGTATCGAGGCTAGCAAGCCGTACTGGTCGCACAATCCGGTACCGGGAGTTCATATCATCTGTCTGGATACAAGCCGTCCTGGCAGTACCACCGGCGATATGGGTAGCAAACAGCTTGATTGGCTAAAAAATGATCTCGAGTCCAACAAACGTCGCTTCACTATTGTTTTTAGCCATCACCCGTTGTTGCCGCCTGCACCCTATGACGGTGGTCCGCCATGGGACGAATACATTTTACCGCCAGGACCGGCAGTACGCGAGGTTCTCGGCAGTTCACCATATGTCAAATTGGCTGTAAGCGCGCATGTATATATAAGTAAAGTGCAGCGAGAGAAAGACATTTGGTATGTCTCGTGTCCCAGCCTGGTGGTATACCCGTGTGGTTTCCGCATTTTCCGGGTGACAGCAGATGCGATTATAGTAGAAAGCAGACAGATAGGCTTTCCTGCCCTGGTCAAAAAAGCGAAGAAGCTCTTAATCGGCTCGTCGCTGGCGTACAGATATGACAGTGTTAAACCAGAAAATTTCCTTGAATTGACTTGCGGCGGCAAGGTCGACCATGACGCTCTGCTTCCACTGACAGCCGGGAAAGAGGCACAACCAGAGACAGCCCGGAAAGCCAAGTCGAGAAAGAAGAAGCTAAAGGACTCAGCTCAGTCAGACAGTGTCACTGGGTCCCAGAAGGACCGTTCAATAAAACCGGCTGCCGGAAGCAACAAAGGGGATCAGGCGCAATGACAGACTGGCGCAAATTTGCTCTCTTTACAGTTGCAATTACTATTGCAACAAGAGCCAGTTGTGGTACCGCCGCAGCCACCAACCTGTCGGATGATAGCTCTTCTCATGAAACGATAGCTAGCAAGGCAAGAGCCGATTCTTCTGACAGTTGCGCCCAGACAGACTCAAGCTGGGAAAAGCTTAGTAAACAGGGGGAGAACGCTCTCAAGTCCGGTCGTTTTGGCGATGCTGAAAGACTATATAGTGCAGCTCTGCAAGAGGCACAAAAAAGCGGCAAGTCAGACTGCCGTCTGGCTGAGAGTTACAGCCATTTAGCAGCTCTTTATCAAACACGGGGGCAGTTCAACAAAGCAGAACCGTTGCTGGAAAAAGCAATGAGCGCCCGCGGCGCAGCCTTAGGTGTCGAGTCTGCTTCTGTCTTAATCGCTCTGTGCCAGCTGGGACAGTTTTATCTTGCCCATGGTAAGTCCACTAAGTCAGAACGCCTGTACCATAAAGTACTTGAGTTCGTCGACAAGAAATATCATAACGAACAGCGAGTTCTTTCAAATCTCAACGAACTCTCCAGCTTTTATGTAGCGCGCAGCAATTTTAGTGGCGCCGAAGATCTGGTCAAAAAACTCGAAAAGCTGACATGGACACCTTTGACTGGAGAGTATGCTGAGCTGGCTGTTGCTCTCGATGGACTCGGATTGGCATACCAACAGGCAAACAAACTGACACAAGCAGAAGAGCTGTTCAAACGCGCTCTTTGTCTGCGAGAGAAAGCACTGCCCCCGGGACATCTGGCTCTGTCCAGCAGCTACAACAATCTGGCTACAGTGAATCTCTCCCAGCGCCGCTTTGCCCAGGCTGAGCCGCTCTTTAAGAAGTCGTTAGAGATTGCCGAGCAGGTCTGTGTTGCTCCCCGCAGCGATACATGGTCAAAGGCGGCAGGATTGGCTCAATGCTACCTGAATTTAGGCAGAACATCTGATGCTGAAGCACTCTACATGCACATTTTAGACTCTGCCGACAAAGCTGGAGCATCAAACAGTGCTAATCTCACCGGATGTCTCATTGAGCTGGCACAACTATATCGCCATGACGGCAAATACCCTCAGGCTGAGCCGCTTCTCAAGCGTGCCCTTACCATTACCGAAAGGGTCAACGGGCCAGAACATTGTTCGCTAACACCAATTTTGGATGCTTATGCAGAAGTTTTGCAGAAGATTCACCGTAATGCTGAAGCAGCAAAACTGTTGGTCAGATCGCGAGCAATACGAGGAACGTGAGATGCTTGTAAAGAACCTGGCAGAAACTCCAGGACATCAGAAAGTGTCGGTGCAGAACTTGCTTGTTCTGACTCCGACAATTATCTGCGTTTTGTCGTGCCAGTCAGCTATGTTTGCTAAAGCATCTTCACATGCCGCCGTGACAGCTAAGCAGAAGAGCAGTGCTAAGAAAGCACAAGTATCGCTGCGTCGTGCCGAGTTTTACGTAGGCCATGCCGGCTGTGGAGTCTGTATCCGTCGCATGGAGCGAGTGCTGCGCCAGGCACCAGGCGTTCGCAAAGCAGAAATAGACGTCCGTCGTCCATTTGCAGCCATCATATATTTTGATGCAGCAAAAACCAGTCTGCAGCGGCTGTGGCAACCGTTTGCAGAACAGGGCTATACGCTGGTAGAGCTCCGAATTGACCGGATTGCCAAAGTTCCACCAGGCACGCTATTTACTGCAGGCATCCCGAAAGAGCCTGTGCGGGATTTTGGCAAATCAACTGTTGCTCCGCGTGTTACTGGGCAGTAGTTTTCATCGCTTCAGTACAAGGCTTACAAACTTCGGCAACCTCAGGATCCGACGGGACATCAACTGTAAACTTCCAGCAGCGAGGACACTTAAATCCTTCTGCCGGCAACACAATCACTGTAATACCAGCCTCGCTAAGCTCAGCCAGGGCACCATTGGAGCGACCGGCACAACTGTCGACGATGGCTGCCTGTGATGTAATAAACAGTCCAGCCAGCCCCTGCCCAAGAGATGCAGCCTTGGCTGCCAACTGGGAGTCTTCAAGCGAAAGCAAAACTTGTGCTTCAAGTGAGCTGCCAATCTTGCGCGAGGCGCGCGCCTGTTCAAGCGCCTTGTTGACTGTATATCTTACTTTAATGAGATCGTCCCAGAATGCAGACAACTCAGGCTTCACATACTCCTTTCTCGCAGTCGGGAAGTCAGTGAGTAGAACACTTTCTTCGTGTCCCTTAAGCTGTGACGGCAGGTGCTGCCAGATATCTTCTGCCAGGTGAGGAGTTACAGGCACAAGGATGCGTACCAGGACTTGCAGCACTTCATGCAAAACTGTCTGCACTGAGCGCCTGCTCAATGAGTTCTTACCACTCGTATACAGCCTGTCCTTGGCAATGTCGAAGTAGAAGCTGGAGAGATCGACGACGCAGAAATTCTGCAAGAGCTGGTAGTACTTGAAAAACTCAAATCTGTCGAAATCTTGAACGACTTCACTGCAGACAACTTGCAGCTTATGCAGGATATAGGCATCAAGAGAAGATAACTTCTCATGAGAGACTGTATCTGTGGCAGGATTGAAATCGTTTAAATTACCGAGAAGATATCGGGCAGTATTTCGCAACTTGCGGTAAACTTCCGCCAGTTGAGCAAGCATATTCTTGCCTATAGGAATATCGTCAGTGTAATTAACAGAGGCTACCCAGAGCCGCAATACGTCAGCGCCATACTGCTTGATGACGTCACCTGGATCTACTGCATTTCCCAGCGATTTGGACATCTTACCGCCGGATTCATCAAGGATAAATCCGTGGGTAAGCACCACCTTATATGGTGCTCTACCTTTGGTGGCAACAGACGTGAGCAGAGACGACTGGAACCAGCCACGGTGCTGATCGCTGCCTTCCAAATACATTTCGCATGGTGTACCACGCAACTCAGGACGGGCGTCAATTACGGCAGCATGAGTAATGCCAGAGTCAAACCAGACATCCATAATGTCTGTTTCTTTTTCAAAATCAGCACAGTTGCACTTCTCACATTTAAAGCTATCGCCCAGGAAATAGCTGGCATCACGCTCCCACCAGGAGTCTGATCCAACAGATTCGAACAGCTTTGCTACTCGTTCTATGGACTCCCCACTCATTAGCGGATGGTGGCACTGCTGGCAATAAAAGACTGGAATCGGGACGCCCCAGACGCGCTGGCGGCTAATACACCAGTCAGAGCGGTTTTCAACCATGTTATATATACGGTTGCGCCCGGAAGCTGGCAACCAGGTCACTGTATCAATCGCCGCAAGCGCCTGCTTGCGGAAAGAATCTACTGAAGCAAACCACTGCTCTGTTGCACGATAGATTACCGGCTTTCTGCATCGCCAGCAGTGTGGATAACTGTGATCATAAGGAGAGTGCTTGAGGAGAACCCCAAGTTCTTTCAGATGTTCAATGATGACCCCATTGGCCTTGTCGCAACGCAGTCCAGCAAAGCGCCCAGCTTCTGGTGTAAAAACACCTCGATTATCAAGCGGGGAGACTACTCCCAGCTTATACCGATTGCCAACTTCAAAGTCTTCAAGTCCGTGCCCTGGTGCAGTATGTACACAACCAGTGCCAGCATCTGCAGTAACATGGTCAGCCAGAATAACTAAAGATGTGCGATCAATAAACGGGTGACGGCACTCAAGCCTCTCCAACTTGGCTCCAACAACTTCTCCTAGCACTTCAACATCTTCCGCCTGCCAGCCCAGCGCCGACAGGAAGCTCTCCTTGAGCACATCTGCAACCACCAGCACTCCATGTTCTCTTGTCTTGAGGAACTGGTACTGGAAGTTAGGATGTAGCGCTATGCCAAGATTGGCTGGGAGTGTCCAGGGGGTGGTTGTCCAGATGACAAAGAAGACTTCTGGCTCGCCAGCTACAAAAGGCGGCAATTTAGAAAGAGAGGCAGCATCGACTGGAAATTTGACAAAGACGGACTCTGAGGTGTGCTCTGCATATTCCACTTCTGCTTCAGCTAGTGCTGTTTCGCAATTGGCACACCAGTAAACCGGTTTAAATCCTTTGTACAGATAACCGTCCACTGCCAGCTTGCCAAACACACGAATTTGAGCAGCTTCAAACTTGGAATCAAGAGTGATGTAAGGATGCTCCCAGTCACCCCAGACACCAAGACGCCGGAAGTTGGCTTCCTGCCCTTTAAGATTGGACAGACCAAACTCGCGACAACGCTGGCGCAACTCAACTGGTGTAAAAGCAGCCCGCCCTTCCTTGACACCTTTCAAGACTGCATTTTCAATCGGCAGCCCATGACTGTCGTAACCGGGCACATAAGGCGAATAATAGCCATGCTGTGCTTTGTATTTAGTGACTATATCTTTGAGAATCTTGTTAAGCGCAGTGCCTATGTGAATCTTGTTAGAAGACAGATAGGGCGGTCCATCATGAAGAACAAATTTCTCCCGTCCGGCGCGCTGCTCCAAATTCTTCTCGTAAATCTTGTGCTCGTCCCAGAACTGCTGAATCTCTACTTCACGCACAACAGAATTGGCTTTCATAGGAAAGTCTGTCTGAGGCAAATTAACTGTATAACCCTTATCTTTTGTTTTATTCATTTTAGGAAATTAACCACTGGCACAAAATTTAGACATAATTTTATGATCTAACCGCACTAGCCTTCTGAAGACAACAGAAAGAGAGCAAAGACATCTAAATTGTTACGTCTGTTCAATTGATTTGGCGCACCGGTCAAATAACAAACCCCTTTGCCGGTCAGCGTGGACTGCCAGACCTGCATGACGCAAATACTCACACAGCTAATACTGTTTACTTAAACCGTTGGGATACCTGTGCACGTAGCTCTGCGTCTGGCTGTAATGGCAACTGTACGGGACGTTTGGATAAGCAACAACGTAGCTGGCTACCCCTGAGAACGCGGGCGTGCCTCCTGCTTCAGGGCGAGCAAGCTGCCCCGCTCCAAGGCTATCCGAAATTTGAAATCTCAGCGCTATGCGGTGATACTGTGCTTGAGCTACAATGCCTGACTTGGGAGTGTGCCTATGAATAAAGCAACAGCAACTGCAATCAAAGCCGCAACAACAGCCGGGGCGCTCCTGAGAGACAATCTCGGGAACATCAAAAGTATCGACTATAAAGGTGCATTTAATATAGTTACTGATGTCGATAAGGCTTCAGAACGGCTGATTTTAGATATACTCAGCTCGCAAACTCCCGATTACAGTATTTTGACTGAGGAAGCCGGCGCCTTACATTCCGGTTATAAGAAGCGCTGGCTTATTGATCCGCTAGATGGCACTACTAACTATACGCACAGCTATCCGTTCTTTTGTGTATCCATTGCGCTGGAGGATGCTGGCAAGATCGTGTCAGGTGCTGTCTACAACCCGATAGCAGATGAGCTATTCTGGGCTGAAGAAGGTCTGGGTGCTTATCTGCACAACGAACAGATACATGTCTCTCAGGTGTCCACTATGTCAGCCAGCTTGCTGGCAACCGGCTTTCCACCCGACACTGCCAGGGCTGCAGACAACAACATGTCGCGTTTTGTCGCTGTGACAGATCTTACGCATGGCGTACGCCGCGATGGCTCAGCTGCACTTGATCTTTGTTTTGTTGCTTGCGGCAGGTTGGACGGCTTTTGGGAGACAAAACTGGCACCATGGGATACGGCAGCCGGAGAGCTTATTGTGACCGAAGCAGGCGGCAAGGTAACCAATCTGGAAGGTAGTAGCTTCGACATGTCCAACGGCTATATTCTGGCAACCAACAACCTGATTCACGACGAAATAGTTGCTGTTTTCGCACGTCTGACTAACAAGAGACTCACCATATGTGATGCCTGACCGACTCGTAGAAAATATGCGCCAGCCAATGTTCAAGCAAGCAGTGTTGCACCAGATTCCTTACTAAAGCCGGCAGCTTCAATCGTTACGCACAAAGAGATCTGCCGCCTTGTCTTCACAGGCGAGTCGCCAGTGCTGACTCTCTCTCAATCTCTGGCATAGAGGAGAATTTTTAGGGAAGATAATCCAGTTGATTCGATAGCGATCAAGCAAATCTGACCAGCCTGGTTCCAGCTGCACAATCTTTCCGTAGTCGAGGAAGAACTTCTTGCCATAGAAATCAAGCCTGTCATCGATAAAGACCGGCATCCCCAAACGATAGTAAATATAGCCGCCCCAGTTGTCGAAATTAAAGCCATGTGCTGGTGGCAGTTTCTTTCCCTGAATATAGGACAGAGTTGCTGTGGGCATTGTGTTTGGATTGAAGCCGCAATCAAGCAGATTTTTGCTAGAACCAGCTCCGGCAGTGACAGAGGCAAACCATACAAGGACAACTGCAGCAACAGGCAGAATATGCATCTGGCACAAACTCTCCTGTTCATCAAAAGATTGGCAGAATGCGCGCCAGCGTTTGCCAACAACCTGCATCCATAATGCTTCCTGCCCTTCCATACGTTGGCCATTAAATGGGAGGCGAACGTCCCTTATTAGATCAGCAATAAACGGTAAAGCAACAATAACGAAGACAGTGCTGTTGCGGACACCGGACAGCGCTAAATGAGCAAAGGCTAGGCACGTGATCAGCTGTGGAAATGACGGACGCACCCGAGTTATCGCCAGTGACAGCACAACAAAAAGAAAGACGACCTCAAGGCAGGTTGCCTGAACACCACCGTGAAACACAGGAGAAGCAAACTCATTAGTGATATAAATGATCTGACTGTTGCCTAAATAGTGAGCAATATATCGATACAGGTTGAAGCTGTATGGATTAGCTAGTGTTACCACAAATAGCTCCACCAGTGCAATTGCAAACCATTTTGCCCGCCTCAGGGACTCACTGCCGCCAGCGTCATGCTTCAGGCAGATGGATGCCACAAGCTCGCAACACAGATAGATGGCTATCAAGGCAAATCCCAACAAGAAGCCAGGATGCAGATTCACCCACAAGACCATTGATGAAGCGAGCACAGCAAGCAACCTTACTCTGCCTATCCGCCCACGATGGAAGTCTTCCAGTACTGTGGCAAAAATATAGACACCAAGGAATGTGAAGATGTGTGGTCGTGCCAGCCAGTGAATCGATGAAGCCAGCGAAGCAACAACAATAAGAAAGACTGCAAGCGGAAAGTTCATACCACAGCGGCGACATCTTTCGTACAAGAGCAGAAAGATTGAAGCAATTATTGCCGAGGCAGCTATAGCCACACCATTTAGCCCTGCCAATCGCTCCGCCGCTGCAGCGCAGAGATCGGACAACCACTCATAAGCTACCCAGGGCGCACCGGGATGTGTATAAGAGAATAGATCTGTGTGCGGAATAATGTGATTGTTGAGAATAAACTGCCCTGTGACCAGATGCCAGCCGGTGGAGCCATCTCCAAAAACAAACTTAGGCACAGTAAAAAGCAGAAAATAGAAGATGAGGAGAAAGATTACATCTCCGAAATCTGGCAGTGGATAGCGAGGCAGTTTAGCCACTCGATTCAGCCTAATTAGTTCCTGTCTGAGTTAGAGCTGACCGTGTCATTGCCGGCTGTTTTACCCGGCATCCCAGAGGGTAAGTTATCAAAACCAACCGAAGAAGCTATCGACTTGCTCAGCTGCTTATAGCGACCGAACCAGGCGCCGGCTGCAATCCAGAGCACCTCCAAAAGCATTTTGGGCGAATCGATTAATACATTAATCTTGGAACCAGCAACGTTAGTCCAGTTAATAGCTATTTCAGAGACGCGATAGCCGCGCAGTCTGGAGATAAAAAGCACCTCTACGTCAAACGCCCAGCCGTTCAGATGGGCAACTGAGAAGACATCATGTGCCACCGCTCGTTTGAACATTTTGAAGCCGCATTGTGTGTCATACAGTCCTGGCAAAAGCAAGCACTGGACAATACTATTGAAAGTGTTACCCAGATACTTTCTATAGACCAGCGCTTTGACAGTGCGGTCATGATCTGGTTTGGCGCGCGAGCCGATGGCAACGTCGGCACCACCAGCAATGGCATTAATCAACTTGGGCAGCTCGGAAATTGGCGAACTTCCATCCGCGTCGTTAAATACAATCAGCTCACCCTTGGCAGCCAACATGCCTACCCTGACAGCATGCCCTTTACCGCGGTTGGGTGTATATGAGAGCAGGCGCACCTGAGGACGCTCGGCTGCATACGCTTCCACAATGGCAACTGTGCTATCCAGACTGCCATCATCAACGACAATTATCTCGAAATCTTTGCCCTGTGCTGCTAGATACTCATAAACAGACTCAAGCGTCGCCGGCAGGCGCCGCTCTTCGTTGTAAGCGGGTACGATTACAGAGAGATCAGCCATGCTTCAAGTATAAGGCATTGCGACCCTGGCGCCTCAGCAATGCTGAGAAAGTCTCAGATGTAATCAGGAACAGGCTCCTTGCGCAAAAAACATGCCTTTCCCATGGCATTGCGTTCTTTTGAACAAAATTGTCATGAATGTCCAATTCTCAGTGTCATGGCACGCCAGGCAACAGCAAACTCGTTCATATAAATTTTGTAATAAACTGTTGCAGGCAACATTACGGCTGACCGTCAGGCTTCTCGGGTGTCAGTGGTGATTGACCAGTTGGATATTCATCCGGACCGGGTGTTTTCACAAAATTCATCTGCAAGTCGCCTTGCGAAGCAGGCTTCTTTAACAGCTCATCTATCTGTTGCGCAACTTCACCCACTCTGCCGCTGAACTCAGATACCGCACCAATTAGAGGAGAACTTACGACATAAGAACTGCGAAGAGCATCAGCACCATTAACATTCAACTTCTGATCAAGGAAGCTGCCAGACTTGCCCTGAGACAAGAAGCCGAGTCCAAAACCTAGCGTCATATCCACAGCTGAGCTCTTAACAGTATTATCCAACCATTGTCTTGTGGATTGATTATCGCCCCAAACTGCTTCCCGCACGCCATTGAGCCCCAGAGCTCCTACAGAGCCATAGACAAGGTTGACACCATTTAACCCGACTGATAGTCCTCTGATAGTGTCACCGGCAACGTGCTTGTTGTAATTAGAAGCAAGGTCTCCCAGACTGCTGTATTTCCCTGTCCTGTAATCGTTAGCGTCGTGTCCAGCTCTATATATGGACGAAGCCACAAAAGTCATGCCGCCATTAACAACGGCTCCACCAGCCATATTGCGCATAGTCACACCGCGCACTGCGTTAACACCAGCCCGGTATGAAGTATTACCTAAAGAGGTTATCGGAATATGGCTCCCCACGCGCGTTAAGAAATTGAGATTCTTTGTCTTGGCCATCTGGGCCAGACCTTCTTTCCCCAATTGTTCGACAGCTTTGCCATACGCCAGAGTGCCTTCTTTAGCTGTCAGTCCGGTTAGTTCAACGCCTGCTTTTACAGCCATTTGCTCGGCCACTTCTTTTGTTACGAGCTTCCCGCCTACTCTCACAAGCGCAGTCCTGGCCAACGCTGCCGTGCCTCCGCTCAAACCATCCAGTGCACCCCAAAACGGCATGTCCCAGGAAAATTGATCACGGAAAACGAGTGTCCGGGCAGCTGTATATGTAGCAGCTCCTGCTGCCAGCCCAAACCCAATTGCCCCCGGTCCTGTTTCGGAGGTCACGACTCCTGCACCTACTGCAGCACCAACGGCTGCGGCATCGCAAACCAGTTCTTTCAATATGCCCTTGGTGGCACCCAAGACATTTTCCCAAGTAGAAGGCTCTTGCGCAGCCTTCTTGAGATCGTCAAACTTCACTTCAGGTCTGTGAGCGAAGGTTGGATCAGCGCCCTCCACCTGCTTAAGCAGTAATTCGGCACCACTAAAATTCTTGTTAGCCAGCTCAAAACGAGCCAGCATAGTCTTAGAGAATGCTAGTGCATGATCCATCTGATCATAAGCACCGCGCAAATCTTCAAGATGTTTGCGCTTGTCAGCATCTTGTTCGACTTTAAGCTGCTCCTCTACCTGTACTTTGTTTGCTTGCATTAAAGTACGATCAATTGTGCCTGCAGCCTTTACTGCAGCAACAAGCTCTCTGTGCACCCCATCCATATCTTCTTTTTTGACCAGCTCTTGAATCCTGGTCAAATGATTGAAAGGGTTCTCGAACGGCTTCGCAGGCTGCACTTGACTTTGATCGCCCACTGGACTCCCGAAACGATTACTAACAGGCGCCGGCGATTGGTCGCCAACCGGGCTGTGTGGCTGGTCTCCTGTCTGACCTGAACCTGAGCCAGCGGCTGGGACTGGTGAGCGATCGCCAACCGTTGCCGGAGTCGAACCAGGAGGCGGAGGTGACGAGACATCTACACCGAGAGCATGATGAGTGTCATCAGCATGAGTCCGTGTTGGAACTCTATCCCCGGACTGCGGTTGGTTGGCAGCAGAAGCGCTTTGTTTATTGCTTGCGTTGCGTCTTACTAAAAATAGTTCTGCAGCGCTCAGGTGAGACTCAGCGGGGAGATCTTGCGCCTCGTGCGGTATGTCTGGATGTGGTGTCTTACCCATTGACTTGTATCCTCAGGCAGCTTGCCATAGTGGCATGTATACGGTTATCCACTTTCCTGGACACCCACTAACAGTACCTTCCTGCAGAGCACATCTATTGCCGCAACCTGAAGAAGCAGCTTCCAGTCTGCTGTCACACATGCGAGCCGCTAGCGCCTCCAGGCAACTGCCAAAACCGTTTTTCAGCCTCCAGACCATCAGTCCGACCTCTTGGTAAGCCCATTCAGTATATGCCCAAAAGCGCCAGGAGTGAAGCCTGGAAAGCTTAATCGCCGTGCACATTAAGCTGGCGGCAAACTCACAAACTGCAAAGTGTCCTGCACCAACCCGAAGCGACTCGCCTGATTCCATGCGAGCTGGACTGGACTCTTGCAGCACTCTGGGATCGCGCACGTCTCGCCTGCTTCGTCGCGGGACGGATGCCAGAGCCCCCAGATGATAGTGCGCATTTCCACTCATTATGCGTTACTCGCCAGTCTGCTCTTTGTGTTCAACACAATTATCACGAACCGGAGCCGTCATCTGTTGGTGTAGTCGTGCTACCGGCCGCAGGTTGGGTCGCACCGTCAGCGGGCGTTTGGACTGTGCCATCGCCTGCTGCCGGTGCTGCACTTCCTGCCGTGCCATCACTTGCTGCTGGGGCTGCACTTCCAGCTGGCGTCTGGACCGTGCCATCACCTGCTGTCGGGGCTGCACTTCCAGCTGGCGTTACGGAATCGCCGCCGGATTCCTGCTGTTGCTTTTCCTGCACCTCTTTGTCAATGGGGTCCAGATGGTTATAATCCTGCAGCGGTTGATTATTACGTTCTATGAGCGCGTCAACCTGCGTAGCAGACTGAACGCTCCCAGGTATCTCCGCAATGTGCGGCGAGAATATAGCACCACTGCCAGGCACCGTAGTCAAACCAAGCTGGAGTCTACCGTACAATCCAGTCTCAGTTACAGTTCCAGCAACCCTACGCGTTCCCTGCCCCAGTCCTGACAGGGCGGCTCCACCAGCCCTATCCGCTCCGTATAGAGGCACGCGATAGCCTAAGCTAGTTTTAGACCAGAAGTTCGTCGTGGTCTCCTGCCACGGAGCTGTGACTGGAAGGTTGCCCACAGTGAATTTCTGCTCAGCCCACGACAGAGCTCGACCGCTAGCATAGACTCCCTGATTTAATGAATTCATCGGGTTAATAAGGAACTTACTCTTGTTCCACACTCCGGAACCTGCTTTTGCCCATGGGCTCAGCTCAGGAGCTACGGCCTCAGCCACGCTGCCTTCATGCCGGAAGACACCGCCCAGATGGCGAGCCATAGGCACCAAGCCAGCCCCTAACACAGCATCCTGGAGAGAACCATAGAGTGTCTGGCGGAGAGCCTCATATCCGGACAATTTCTGTCCTGTCCGCTCATTGCCATAATACATATCATGTACATTGTGCGAGCCTCTATACATGAGCGACATCGTTCCTATTGAACTAAAGTCGGCAGTGGTCTTGTTCCAAAAGTCGCGGGCTCCAAGTTCGCCCAGACTTCTGAAAGAGCTCTGATTCCTGAATAGAGACGGCCTTCGCCAGGCACCATTTTCCTGGATATTCAGGGCAGTGAATGGATTCAAGTAGTCCAGATACAGCGGCTTCCCTCGCAGCTGAACATGTTTAGACCAGAGGTCTTTGTATTCACGATAGATCGAGCCTTCCTCACCTTCGAACCTGGGGTTCCAGCTCTTGAGAGAAGTGCTCAGCCGCTGCCATCTGCCAGCTGCCGTTTCGTTTCGCAACTTATTGAGCGCCTCACTTGCAACAACATATTCTTGAGCCGCAGCACTATCTCCAGGACGCCGGAGCAACCTGCGCGCCCACGAGCTCTCCTTAAGCGCTACAGCCAGAGTCGTTTCAGTACGCTTCTCTTGCGCAGCAATTGTACTCTTGAGAATTGCAACTGCAGTCCTGCTTGCTTCGGCACCCTTCATGTCTTGCAAAGCCACCAATTGGTCTGCTGGAGCACCAAGCGACCTGAGGTGAGTTGCTAACGCCTCGCCGTTGCCTTCCGCCATTCCGTTGAGTTTATAGCGCTTGACTATTTCAAGAGATTCGCCTGCCAGCTGTTTTGTCTCTTGTACACGCGCAGTGAGCAACCGCTCCACTGTTGAAATTGCTTCCAGGCGCCTCTTAGAATCAAGCTCTCTCACGGCAAACGCAGAGAGCCCCATACTGGCTACTTGCTGATTAAGTGCCTCCATACTGAGCGTACCAGCGTTAGCCCTATTCTTGAGAAGTACAGTGAATGCATCGACTGCATCTGCACCGGCCAGACCTTTCAGCTTAGCTGCCTCTTCAGCTGGAACGCCCATACTCGCAGCCTGAGCAGAAAGCGCCTTAGCATCAACTTTACTGGCATCTTTCTTAAGTGCCACGCCAAGCTCATCGATAAATGCTGGCTCTTGCGAGGCAAGAACCTTGCTCATCTCAAGCCTATCAACACCAAGGGTGTGGACAACTTCAGTGAACTGTCCAAAATTGAGTCTTCCTGCCTCTGCTTTTTCCTTGAGCAGAGCTGTCAATGCATCAATGGCCTCAGTGCCTACTTTTCCTCGCAATCGAGCTGCTTCAGCTTCAGTACAACCTAAAGCAGTAGCATGTGGAATCAGCTTTGTACCGTCAACTTTTTCGCCCAGCTGATGTTTAAGCGTTGCAGCAATTATCTCGACACGCTGCCCCTGCTGTTTGGCAGCCAACTGTTGCAACTCAGTGGCACCCAGTCCGAGAGCTTCACCATGCTGTAGCAACACTCTGCTATCCAAGCCACTGACTGCATGCCCTTCAAGCAATTTCACCCAGGCATCAATTGCAGTTTTGCCTGTCTTGCCGTCAAGCTCTCGCAATGCCAGTTGAGAAACTCCAAGTTTCTCCGCTGTTGTCCGCAGCTGTGTGACACTAACGCTTTCGCCAAACTGGCGTCTCAGAAGGTTGCCGACCTCGCCAACATTGTGCAAATCTTGTTGCAGTGCAAAATCTCTTACTACACTCTTATCAACACCAATCTTAAGCAGCTGCTCTTTCATAGCCGCTTCATCAACGCCAGCCAGCATGCGGTTCGCCATACGGCTATGAACTTCTCCGCCAGCAACAAACATAAGAGCATTAAGTGTGCCCCAGCCTGCCTGCGACCCGACTTGGTCCCATGTGGGAAGCGCCCCTCTATTCAGCATTACCTCGGTTGTCGGCTTGGACACAGCTCCAACTACGAGTGCTAACGCCAGACGCTTATATAATGCAGCCTCGGGGACAGCAGCAAAGCTGACTACTGCCAGAGTCCCTGAAACAAAGTCGGAGGTTATTCCTTTCCATTCACGCCTGAAGAGATCTGCTGCTTTTTCAAAAGCACCTTTGCTGTTGTCATCGGCTACTGCTTTGATCTTCTTGTAATCAGGATTCTTAGCGGCATCAGGATATTTGGCAAGAAACTCCTTATCTTCCAGCAAAGCTTTTGCCTGGTCGAAATGGTTGTGGCGCGCATAGAAAGTGGCAAGATCCAGCCTGCTACTTACAGGCAGGTCCATTTCAGCACGCAAATCTTTTTGTTGCCGTTCATTCTCCTTCCGCTGTACCAGACCTTCTGCAGTGTCAGGTAAGCTATCATGTTTCTTGATTAATTCAGCCAGCAGTTTCTGGTTAGGCGCCATATCAGTTTTATCGGCTGCTACAACCATTCTCTTCCAGAACTGTTCAGCCTGAGCGGCATTGTCCACATATTCTTCAGCTGTTGCTCTGAGGCGATTGTAACCGACAGTCTGGGCAACATCAGGGTATTTAGACAGAAATGCCGGATCCTTAAGTACATCCCTGGCAGCAGCAGCATTGGGTGGTTGCATTGTCAGGAACATCACTGTCAAATCGAACCGTGCCCGGACAGGCAAATTAGAGCAACACTCTAACGCTTCTTTAGCCTCCTGGAGTTCTGTAACCTTCGCATCATTACCGGATTGCCCCTTCAGCTGTGCAATCTGCTGGTCAATCTGGGTCTCTCGTGCCTTAATTACAGCAGGGTCCAAATCCTTAGTAGCTGCTATTGCAGCTCTGTAAGACTCTGCAGCACCGGCCCAATCTTTTTTAGAGGCTGCTTCAGCAGCTTTAGAAAGCGCAGCCTGTGCAGCCTGAATCTGCTCTAGTTTAGGCATTCCTACACTGCTGTCACCAGCTGTAGTTGTGTAGTCTGCTTGAGTGCGATCTGCTGGAGTAACTTTCTTGAGATCGTCTGCTGTAATCTTCTCGCCTTTGTCAATTTTGTCTTTGACCATCAGGAAAAGTGCACTTTCACCAGCTTTGGGATCAAGCTTGGTAGCTTCCTTCAATGCATCTTCCAGCTGCTTCTTAGCAGCTGCTGCATCGCCACCAGGTTTGTGTTCGGCTGCAGCATTGTTCAAAGCGATGGCGTACTGAAAGCGCGTGGCAAAAGGAGATTGTTGCATCCCGCTATACTCAGCCGCCAGGAGCGCTGCTTGCTGGCGGGAGGCGGCATTTTGTGAGGCATCATTGGCGATGGCAGTATAATCAGCCACCTTTTTCTGGACTGTCTGGGCGGGAAGACTATCGGCCGCCGTTATAGCCTTTTCATAAAACGGTTTTGCTGCAGCAAAGTCTTTTTCCTTTTCAGCCTGGTGAGCTTGAGTCAGCAAATCAATTGGATGTCCGGCTGTCTTTGTGAGATCCTGAATAGTCGGAGCCTGGTCTTGCGCTTTATCGCTGACCGGAACTTTGGGAATCTCATAACCAACTGCTTTTGCGACCGCTATAAAGTCTTCGTTGCGCCCAATTTCACTATTCTTCTTGAACATTTCGTCCAGCTGCTTAGCAGCTGTGGTCTTATCTTGTTGAGATGCGTCCTGGTATTTCTTCTTGTCTGCTTCAGTGAGATTAAACTGAGCTGCTATTGCAGTCATTACCTCTTTTTGCTCAGCTGTAAGCTGTGTGTCTGTGGCAATCTGCTTAAGCTGAGTCCTTTGAGCATCAGTCAAATTATCTGCACCGGCTATGGCAGCCAACGCCGTCTTCTGATCAGGTTTGAGGGTAGTCTGCTCCGACATCACCTTTAACATTGCACGTTCGACATCAGTCAGGTTGCCCTTCAATACCTGGTCAATCTGGGATACGTTAGTTGCAAGAGCTATCGCATAGTCTAGACGTGCAGCAAAAGGTGAAGCAGCTTGTTGTTTGAGCAACTCTGCCGAGGCTATAACCTCAGCAAATTGCACATGGGCAGGCTTGGATGTTTCATGGTCCAGCTCCTTTTCTTTCTTGAGAAGAGCGTCTGCATGAGGGACCTTGGCAATCTGAGCTTCAAGTTGCTGGCAATGCGTTAAAGCCTGTGTTTGCCCTGCCTTGTCTCCAGCTTGAGCCTTCTTAATAGCCTCGATAGCTGCAGTCTTGCGCTGATCTGACAGATTCTGATACTGATCGTAGTCTGCCTTATAATCTTTCTTGAACGCCGCTTCAAGCGCTGTGCACTCCTGGTCAAGCTTGGCAATCTTCTCTTCAAGCTGTTTGTCGAAACAGTTACGTGCTTGGTCGCCGAGAAGCTTTGCTTGCCCTGGAAAGGTCTGAGCCAGCAGTGTGACATACTTCTGATGATCAGGATCTGCCTCGGCAGCATCAAGCTCTTTTTGTTTGGCCATAAGGGGAGTTGCTCCCGGAACCTTGGCCATATCGGTTTCAATTGCTTTGCGTTCAGTCTCGTTAGACTGAGCCCACTTAACCGCCAGAGCTCCCAGCTGCTTGAAGCTTTCAGGATTGCCTGTCTGAAGCGTCTGCTTCAATGTATCGCGCTGTGTGGTCAAAGCTGCAATCTTGTCTTCACGTTCTTTGTTGTAATATTTTTGCGCCTCAGTCTCAGACACCTTCATAGTTGCGTGCAGTTTATCTGCTGCAGCAACTGCCTTTTCAAACTCAGCTCTAATCTCGGGGCTTAGTTGCAGAGTGTCTCTAAGCGCTAGTCTGGCTGCCTGCAGATGAGCAACAGGGTCTTCCAGCTGTCCGTCTCCCTGCGTGCGTGTCTGGTCTCCCTGAGGTTGCTTCGACGTGTTGTCGCCACCTGCACCGCCACTTTTTGCAGCCGCATCGCCAGTCCAGTGAAAATTGTCCGGGCTCCCTGCTGGCTGTCCTCCACCAGTATTGTCATCAGGTGTGCCGCCACCACTTGAACGTTTATCACCAGGGGCTGCTGGTTGCTGAGTGGTATCAGCCGTTGTGCCGGTTTGTGGAGCGCCGCCGCCAGAAGCAGCCTGGTCGGCTTGCTGTCCTGCACTTGCCGCCTGTCTGTTGAGTTTCTCCATATGGCGGATATAGTTTGGATCCTTCCGCATCTCAGGATCTTTAGCTCCGGCTTCAACAATCAACCGGATGCCATCACCTTCATATCCGGCTCTGACAAGAACCATGCCAAGATTGGCTCTTGTAAATCCTGGTGCCCGCTGCATATCGTGCAGGTACAGATCCCACTTAACCAGTTTACGCTTCTTGTTAGTATCTGTAGTGGTCTCTAACTCTTCTTTTACACGCTTGCGCTCTTGTTTGACCTCATCCTGATTAATACCATCTGCAGCTCGCATGGCAGCATAGTACTCACTCATAGCCTCCTTAGAGCGAGGTCCATGAGCTTTCAAATGTGCTAAAGCCAGATCGAGATGCGTGATTGGGTTATCAAAATTCTGACTAAATACGCTATTCCCTTGTTTTTTGTTCCGGTCACTGCTATCTTGCGGCGCACGTCCCGGTGCCTGGGTAGCGTCTCCATGCTTGCGTCGCTGCTGCCGTTCCTGGAAGTCCTGCAAGAATTGCTCTGCAAGTGATGGCTGCTTCTTTGCACTGTCAGCCGGATTGTTAACTTCTCTAGGAGGTGCCATACCTTAGTAACCTCAAACATTCGCTCTAGCGCCAAGCTTGCCCAGCTTATATTTCATTCCCTGCTTTGTATTTGGGGAAACTACGTACCCGCCTGCGCTTCTGGACCAAATTTTAGCTTGTCTGGGCAAAAACAGGCGACATGGAGTTCTATACCAGCAGTTCTATTTCTGGACAATACCAGCTAAGTTATATCCTGTGCAGTAGGGGAAATACGACAGGTGAGTATTCGGACAACCCTGGTCCGGAACCTGACTTCTTATCTGTACGGACACCTGTCACTGAAAGACCCAGCTACATTGCTTTTCGTTTCTTATTGAGGGATCTGGTAGCCTACTTCTTGCGCCAGTTTGATAAACTTTGTCACCTTGCGAACATCATTATTCATCTTAAACATTTCGTCCAGGCGCTTTGCTGCTGCTGCTTTATTTTGTTGAACAGTCTCTTGCAGCTTAGCTTTCTGCTCATTAGTTAGGTCAAACTGGGCCGTCACAGTAGTCAAAAGGTTCTTTTGATCAGGTGTCAATTGTGCATCAGCAGCCATCTGCTTAAGCTGCGCCCGCTGGGCATCAGTTAAGGTGTCAGCATCAACTATGGTGCTTAATGCCGCCTTCTGATCAGGCTTAAGATTAGTCTGTCCAGCCATCTCAGCGAACAGTAATCTTTCTGCCCGGGTGAGATTGCCTTTCACAATCTGGTCAATCTGGCCGGCATTGAATGCAAAGGCTGCTGCACACGACAGGCGTGTCATCATCGGTGCATCGTTCATTTGCTTGAGAGTTCTTGCGGCTGCCGCTATCTCAGTGAGCCGCACATGCTTAGGATCGGCTTCTGCTTCTTCCTGTTCCTTTTCTTTCTTGAACAAGTCCGTAGCATTAGAAACCTTGGACATCTGCTCTTCAATCTGCTTGTGTTCAGCCTCAGCCTTAGCCTGTCCAGCCGTGTCTCCTGCCTGGTTTTTCTGAACTACCTCGACCGCCTTAGCTTGGCGTTGAGCCTCCAGCTGTTCAAACTGTTTAAAATCGTCCGGATGCTCTTTTTTCAGCGCTGCCTCAAGCTCAGTATGCTCCTTGGACAGCTTGGCAATCTTGTCTTCAAGCGGCTTGTCGTAAGTCGTCTGTGCTAACTGCTGCAACGTCTCCATCTGCCCGGCAAACGTTTGTCCATAAAGCTCTAGATACTTCTTATGGTTTGGATCTGCCTCTGCTTTGTCCAGCTCACTTTGCTTGGCAAGCACTGTAGAGGCTCCCGGTACCTGAGCCATGTCGGCTACAATAGCCGGACGCTCGTTCTCCTTGGCTTTTGCCCACTTTTCAGCAAGCTTTGTCAACTCTTGAGCGCTGTTAGGATTGCTTGCCTGAAGCGCCGTCATTGCAGCATTACGCTCTGTGACCAATGCTGTAATCTTGTCTTCACGCTCTTTGTTGTAATACTTTTTAACTTCGGCATCACGGGCTTTCATTGCTTCCTGAACCTTGTCAGCTGCAGTGATTGCCTTGTCATACTGGGCGAGAATCTCCGGAGTTAGTTGAAGCTTCTGCCCGAGCGCAGTCTCAGCTGTCCGAAGAAGTGCTACAGGATTTTCCAGCTGGTTATTCTGTGTAGCGTTTGGATTGTCATGTGTGGGTGGCTGATCTGCGAGTGGACGTGTCTGAGTGTCACCACTGGTGCTGCCACTTCCGGCAACCCCATCATTGGTCCAGCGAAAACCGTCCGGGCTCCCTTCCTGCTGTTGCTGCCCTGCGCCAGGATTGTCACCTGTCGTTCCACCACTCGTAACTGGATCGCCGGTCCGTCCTGTCTGGGTTATTTCGCCTGTGGCGGCAGGAGCAGGCTGGTTACCTGGCTGCGCGTCAGTGGCAACCTGACTGTTGAGCTTCTTCATGTGGCGAATAAAATTAGGATCGGTGGCCATCTCGGGATCTAACTTACCAGCTTCACTTATAAGAAGACCACCCTTACCTGCCTGACCAGCTCTCACTAGCACCATGCCTAGATTAGCTCTGGTAAAGCCCGGAGCTCTCTGCATGTCATGCAATTGCAAATCATACTGCACCAGCTTTTGCCGCTCAGCGGCGTCGGTTGTTGTCTTGAGCTTCTCTTGCACATTCTGACGCTCGTGCTTGACTTCGTCTTGATTAATGCCGTCAGCAGCACGCACAGCTGCGTAGTATTCACTCATGGCACTCTGCGACTGTAGCCCGTCTTTTTTCAGGGAGGCTAATGCCTTATTCAGGTGTGTGATTGGGTAGTCAAAATTTTGACTGGATATACTATTCCAATTTTCCCCCAGGTCACTGCCCGCGTTAGGCGCACGTCCAGGAGCCTGGGTAGCGTCTCCCCGTTTGCGCCGCTGCTGCCGTTCCTGGCAGTCAAGCAAGAATTGCTCTGCAGCTGATGGCTGCGCCTTTGCCCTGTCAACCTGATTGTCAACTTCTCTGGAAAGTCCCATAGCGCTTAACCTCAAACCTTTTCCACGCAGCTGTCCTAGTTTATCCCTCGTACTTCCATTTGTATTGGGGGGAAATACGTAGCCACCGCTCACCCTTAACAAAACATATTCTCGTCGGCCGCTCTAACAACACAGTTGTCTTACATTTGTTCTATCCATTCCGCTGGTTTCCTGGACAAAATCTGGCTCCGCCACGAGCGAGGCAACTAAAACGCGCCAACATTGTGAAATCTCCTCTGGAATAGCGGCATCTAGCTTCATCGCGAAAGTTGATTCAAGTAGCGGGCGCGTCCCGACGCGCCCCTACACGGTTTACGCACTAAGTTGACCGCATTGGGCAGGACGCTCGCGCCCCCAGGGAAGATTGCACATTGGAGAAGATTACACGCTAGAGAAGCTTGCAGGCTAGAGAAGATTGCACACCACAGGAAAGAATTTACCATCAGGAACGACAGAGCATCTACTTTTGAGCTAAAGCTCAACTACTGTAACTCCGTCACCTCCTTCGTAAAGTTCGCCACTGCGGAATGTCCTGGCATAAGCAGATGTACTCAGATACTCGCGAACTGCAGACTTAACAGCTCCTGTACCATGACCATGAATGATCATGACCGAGCTTACAGCTTCAAGACAAGCTTCATCTAGAAAGCGCTCCAGGTCGGCTAAAGCAGCTTCCACCCGCCGCCCTCGCAAATCCAGAGTGTTAGTTGATGTGCGTACAAAGACTGACGGTCCATCCTTATAAGGACCACGCGAGACAACCCGGCCGGTTGGGCACGCTGGCTTGCCTGTGCTTCCTTTTCGAGCCGGACCAGGTCCGGCAGAGCTGGCAGGCTTGAGCACTTCTAAGTCAGAGAGATGCACTTTCATCTTTATATTGCCGGAGCGAACAGTAACAGCTTTGTCAGGGTGACAGGCAAGATCTGCTGGAGCTTCCACTATTAGTGCCACCTGGTTGAGCGACTTGACTCTTACAGTCATACCGGCAGCAACAACTGCCGGCGGTTGCCGCGTCGGCAAGGTTGATAGCACTTTCAAGTTTTTCTCTAACCGACCTACCTCCTTTTGAGTTTCTTGAGCAACTCTCATGCTCGGGTCTTTCTGCAGTGCAGCTATAAGCGACCGCACCTGGCTGCGCGCCTGTTTAAACTCTGCCTCTATTTCTTGTGCAAGGCTCTGGCGTAACTGCTCGCGCTCGGCATCTAAATCGCAGAGCTGTTTTTGTGCCTGGCGCTCCAGCTCGGTAGCAGTTGTAAGCGCCAGCCTGGCTGCCTCCTCGTCGTGGGACAACGCCTGCAAGCGGGACTCCAACTCCTCAGTCAACTTTTGCACATCCTTTATATTAGTTGCCAGATACGATACCGCCTTATCGACAACTTCAGCTCTCAACCCGAGACGCTGAGCAATAGTGGTTGCTTTGGAACTTCCAGGAACACCCACTCGCAGACGGTAAGTAGGTGAAAGTGTTGCTTCATCAAAATCAAGACTGGCATTGAGAAAACCGTTCTGCGTGTAAGCTAGCACCTTGAGCTCGCCATAATGTGTCGTTGATATAGTGAGTGTGCCACAGCTGTTTAAATGTTCAAGTATTGCCCGTGCCAGAGCTGCCCCTTCTGCAGGATCAGTTCCTACGCCAATCTCATCCAACAACACAAGCGAGCCGGCACCAGAATGTTCAACAATCTCAACCAGGCTAGTCATATGTGAGGAGAAAGTGGAGAGATTGGCAGCCAGAGATTGCTCATCACCAATATCGGCAAAGATCTCATTAAAGACAACAGCTACCGAGCCTGGCGCAACTGGCAATAACAACCCAGCACGAACCATCAAAGATAAAAGACCTAAAGTTTTTAAAAAAACTGTTTTGCCACCAGTATTAGGGCCAGTAACAACCATGGTGCGCTCGTCTTCGCCAAGCACCAGATCGTTTGGTATCACTCTGGCTTTATGGGCAGGGTCCTGCAAAATGAGTAGAGGATGTTTTGCTGCCTTAAGATTGACCTTGCCGCGTGCTGTCAGGTCAGGACGCTGCCCGTTATAGCTGGCAGCCAGACGTGCTCTGGCTGCAATAAAATCAAGCTCTACCAGAGCACCGAAGCAAGAACTGAGTTCTGCGGAGTGCTCATAGGCAAGCTGGCTTAACTCAGTCAGAATGCGTGCAACCTCCCGCTCAACCTCCACCTCCGTCAGACGCAGTTTATTAGCCAGTTCGACCACTACCGTCGGCTCTACATACACAGTGAGTCCGGAGGCAGAACTGTCATGAACAATACCGGCGATGGTGCTGCGACTGCTGGCATTTACAGGCAGTACATATCTGCCTGCTCGCTGAGTAAATAGCGGCTCCTGAAGTGCCTTTGATAAAGTGGAAGAGTGAATAATCCGCAGCAGTTCATCTTTAATCTGACTATCGATTCTCTTGATCTCTCGTCGGCAAGAGAAAAGATGGCTGCTTGCTTCATCTTTTACCTGTGCAGATGAATCTATAGCAGCATCAATTGCGTCTGCCAGCGACTGCAATACAGGCAAGCGTCCTAGAAATCCTGTCAAGTGCGGGAAGGCTGTGCGATCGAGCAGACAAAGAGATCCTCTTGTTCTACGCGCACAGGCAAGGACAGCTTTGATATCCAGCAGTTCTGAGGCGTTAAGAGACGCCGCAGCCCCCAGTCGCAACAGCACCCCGCGCAATTCAGGGAGGTCTTCAAATGAAAGCGCAGCGCGCGCCTCCAGCAAGCTCAAGGCTTCGGCAGTCTCATCCAGCAGTATGGCGCTTACAACCAGACCAGCATCCGGCTGCAAGGAGAGACACATCTGCCTGCCCCAGGCGGTAGAAGCTTCAGCCGCCAGGAACTCAGTAAGGCTATCCCATTCTAAAGCGCGCCATGTACGTGCACAGATATCCACTCTAGCGCCGACTAATTCAACTCGCTGTTTACAGAAGGATCCTGGATACCAAGCGGTACTAGCCTCTCAATACCAAGAGAACCCATAAGCTTCTTCAGACGAATCTTTTGTAGCTCATAACACCGGTTGTTCCGCTTGTAAACTATGCCAATGCGCTCCAGTTGCTTAATTGCATCAACATGACCAGCCGGCACCTGTCCCACATCTATCGGTCCACTAGCATTCAGCCAGGAGATGGTTGGCTCAAGCACTCCCAGAAGTTTACGCATCGGTTGTTCATAAAGGGGCATCATATAAAATCCCTCCGCTCCCTCCTCGTCAAGCTTAAATTGTATCCCCTTGGCGTCTATAAAGCGCTATTGACGGTGCACACTAGTAGTGCATTTCCTAAATAATGCAACACCCGCACGGTCCGACTGTATCGATACTTTGGAAACGCATTAGTTGTAGCAGAACGTTTCCAGATATACGGAAAGCGGCAGACACCTTGTCAGGAAGGTAGACTTTAGCGATGATCTATCCATACAGTGAGATTGAACCTGTCATAGCTGCAACTGCTTTCGTTGCGCCTACAGCTGTGTTGATTGGGCAGGTAACCGTCGCCGAAGGAGCTTCGGTCTGGTTCCATTGTGTAGTGCGAGCAGACATCAATCATGTCAAGATTGGGGTTAACACCAATATTCAAGATGGCTGCATGTTGCATGTGACCCACCGCAATCCGCTCATTATTGAAGACCGAGTAACCTGCGGACACGGGGCTATCTTGCATGCCTGCCACATCGAATCAGACTGCCTCATCGCCATGGGTGCTATTGTCCTGGATGGAGCTACAGTTGGTGCCGGCTCAATTGTTGCTGCCGGAGCATTAGTAGCACCGGGTTCCAGCATCCCACCCGGAAGCCTGGTGATGGGCGTGCCTGGCAAAGTAATCCGTCCGGTGGGCTCCGAAGATCGCATTCGCATTGAAAAAGGCTGGCAGAACTATGTCCGTTATTCAGCCGACTACCGCAGTATGAACCTGGAATAAGGCGTAGTACAGCCCTTCGTAGCATCTGAGGCATATTTGCAAATTTTAGCTGCTGGATTGTCTGGTCGCCGTTCTGCTACATGCCAGCTACGGACAGGATCATTCAGGAGCCAGCGGCTGTGATACCTGAGCCGACTTGAGTGCAGCTTTGTTTTGGACATAAGCAACCAACCAGCCCTTTACTGTTTGCAATGTATCTGGTTGAACAAAGGCTGTCTCAAGCAATATGTGCCCTCGATTGTGGAACCAGCGCACAGTCCGGTCCTTTGACTTGAGGTTGGCAAGCAATACAACCACTGCATTTGATTTTAAAAGCCGATCAGCATCGCCTTGAATAATTAAAATGGGAACGTTAGCTGGCACCTTGGCAATCTGCTTGCGTGTGGACATCATGAAAATCTGACTTTTCAGCAGATCAAAGCTGTTTAAGTTCTTACGTACAAGCGGATCATCAAGCATTCCCTGTACTATCCTGGGATCTTCAGAAGCGCAGATTCTTATGTAAGGTGCCAGGTCAAGCGGCTTGTTAGGACCGGAGCAGGCTCGCGGCACGTCGGCTATTACATGTCGGTTAACAAAAGTACGGCGCTTGATGGCCGGACTGGAAAGAATAAGCCCGGCGACCTTCTCCGGACAGGCAGCACTGGTGCGAATAGCCAGGTCAGCGCCCAGGCTCTCCCCAACCAGGAAAAGCGGCAGTCCCGGATAGTTGGACTTCAATCTGGTCACAAGTTTAACAAGATCGCAAAAGCTCTGGTCGTAATCGACCCTCAGATCTGCCTTCAGTTCGCCTGTGCCTGTCACCCAGTGCCCGTAGCCGCGCAAATCAGGAGCCACTACAAGAAATTTTTGTGAAGCCAGATTTTCAGCAAGAACAGAAAAAGTACCGGCATGCATTGCCAGCCCGTGGACAGCAACCACAACACCCAGGCAACCGGAGCCAGGTACCCCCCAGGTATAGATTGGCATCTGTAGTTCATGAGAAAGCTGGTTGGAGTCCTGCTGATCGGCAGCGACTCCGTCAGCTACGCTCAGGGCACAAAGCAGCAAGGCAGAGCAACTGGCTACAGCCAGCGCTCTTAATCTGGACCAAATTGTTAAATGAGTCATCCAGCCTCTTTCTTGCTTTATAGGGTAAGTGCCGCCAAAAGCATGATAGCCCGACTCCAGCTGTCTTTGCCTATCATCCATACTTATCTACCAAGTTGTGAAGCTTTCTAAAACTGAAATAGCAAAGATTTTACAACTGGTCTCAGCTATGCACTGAGCCGTGTACACTTTCAGCTAATTGACAGCTGTATTCTTAAGAGCTAAAAGAGCTGGCTGATAAATAGATGCCAAAGCGCACTGATATAAGCAAAATACTCGTCCTGGGCGCAGGACCAATCACAATTGGACAGGCGTGCGAATTTGACTATTCAGGAACGCAGGCTTGTAAAGCGCTAAGGGATGAGGGATTCCAGGTTGTTCTTCTCAATTCCAACCCAGCCACAATCATGACCGATCCAGAGGTGGCTGATCGTACTTACATAGAGCCAGTGACAGCAGAAGTGGCCAGAGAGATTATTGCCAGAGAACGCCCTCAGGCTTTATTGCCTACTATGGGTGGTCAGACCAGCCTCAACATTGCTGTTGAGCTCTTCGAGTCAGGGACATTGACTGAGTTTGGCGTTGAACTGATTGGTGCCAACATTGAGGCTATAAAGCTGGCAGAAGACAGAGACCTGTTCAAGTCGAAAATGTTAGAAATCGGGCTTAACGTGCCCAAGTCGGGCATAGCCAGGAAAATGAGTGATGTGAAGGATATCACTTCGGCTATCGGCTTTCCCATTATCATCCGTCCTGCTTTTACACTTGGTGGCGCCGGCGGTGGCATAGCGTACAATCAGGAAGAATTAGATGAGATTGCTGGCAACGGTCTTAACGCCAGTCCAGTTCATGAAATTCTCCTGGAAGAGTCTGTTATAGGCTGGAAAGAGATTGAGCTGGAGGTAATGAGAGACCGGCTCGACAATGTCGTCATTATTTGCTCAATTGAAAACTTCGACCCGATGGGTGTACATACTGGAGACTCAATTACAGTAGCCCCAGTGCAGACGCTGAGCGACAAAGAGTATCAGCAGCTTCGTTCTGCTTCTATCAAAGTAATCAGGGCAGTAGGAGTTGATTGCGGCGGATCGAACATTCAGTTTGGACTCAACCCGTCAGATGGACGGATTGTAGTCATTGAGATGAACCCACGTGTCTCGCGATCGTCAGCATTAGCAAGCAAAGCCACCGGCTATCCTATTGCTAAGATTGCTGCCAAGCTGGCAGTAGGGTTTACACTCAATGAGATACCAAACGACATCACGCGCACTACACCTGCATCTTTTGAGCCTTCAATTGATTATGTTGTAACCAAAATACCGCGCTTTGACTTTGAGAAATTCCGTGGCACTGACACAACTTTGACCACTCAGATGAAATCTGTAGGAGAAGTGATGGCGATTGGCCGCACTTTTCAGGAGTCTCTCCAGAAAGCTCTGCGCGGGCTCGAATTAGGATTAAACGGGTTTGCTGCCGTGAGCTTGCGCCTGGAAGCCGACCTACCTGTATGGAGGCGTAGGCTCTCAGTCCCGAGCAACCACCGCCTCACAGATCTCTTTGGGGCTTTTCAGGCTGGCATAACACTTGCCGAGATCAATGAGCTCAGTCATATTGACCTCTGGTTTCTCGATAATCTGCATGAACTTTATGAGCAAACAGTCAAATTGAAAGCTTCCGGAGTGTCATGCGCTGAACTGAATCATCACTGCCTCTTTAAGCTCAAACAACTGGGCTTTGGCGACCGCCAGCTCGCTGCACTGCTGTGCCGGCAAGATCACGAAGTGTCCGAACAAGACATTTTTGCTCGCAGACAGGCTCTGGCAGTCACACCTGTTTATAAGACAATTGACACCTGTGCTGCCGAGTTTCCTGCCTCTACTCCTTATATGTATTCGACATATGAAGAAGAGTCTGAGGTACCGGAGAGCAGCCGCCCCAAGATAATCATCCTCGGTGGCGGGCCAAACCGCATAGGTCAGGGCATTGAGTTTGATTACTGTTGCGTCCAGGCAAGTATAGCTTTGCGAGAACTTGGTTATGAATCAATCATGATCAACTCCAACCCCGAGACTGTCTCAACTGACTATGATGTTTCAGACAGGCTTTACTTTGAACCGCTTACTCTGGAAGACGTGTCCAACATAGCTCTAGTCGAGAAGCCGGAAGGAGTCCTGGTTCAGCTCGGCGGGCAGACACCGCTCAAGCTGGCGCACGGACTGGCTGAACGCGGCATAAAGATATTGGGAACTTCGCCTGAGTCTATTGATATTGCCGAAGACAGGGCCCGCTTCGGACAGCTGGTCAAACAACTTGGCTTGCGGCAACCGGCAGGCACAATTGCCTACCGCGCAGAGCAGGTGCTACCTGCTGCCGAGCAGGTAGGTTATCCAGTGCTGGTGCGCCCCAGCTATGTGCTGGGCGGGCGAGCAATGCAGATTATTTATACTCCTGACGAGCTCAATGGGTGCCTCCGGCAAGGATTTGCAGTGGCTCCTGATCGACCAGTTTTAATTGACGAGTTTCTCGAGAATGCCATTGAGATTGATGTAGATGCCATAGCTGACGGTCATGAAACTATAATTGCCGGCATTATGGAACACATCGAACAAGCAGGTGTGCACTCTGGTGACAGCACATGTGTTTTGCCAACTCAAAGCATTCCGTTGAAAACAGTTGAAGAGATACGAGCAGCCACACAAGACCTAGCCAGAGAGCTCAAAGTGGTAGGGCTGATGAACATTCAGTTTGCATTGAAAGGCAGCGACCTTTATATCCTTGAGGTTAACCCACGCGCCAGCAGGACCATTCCTTTTGTCAGCAAAGCTACGGGTGTTTCCTGGGCAAAGCTGGCAGCAAAAGTTATGGCCGGGCGCAAGTTATCCGAGCTCGGCATTACAAGCAGGTTATTGCCGCCGCATGTTTCTGTTAAATCAGTAGTCATTCCTTTTAAAAGATTCCCTGGCAGCGAAATATCGCTCGGTCCTGAAATGCGTTCTACAGGCGAAGTAATGGGAATTGCAACTCATTTCGGTCTGGCGTTTGCCAAAGCACAACTTGGTGCTGGTCACATTTTGCCTGTAGCCGGCAAAGTCTTTATAAGTGTCTCGGATATTTACAAGCAGGATGTGGTGCCAATTGCGCAAAATCTTTATCAGCTCGGGCTCGAGCTGTACGCAACACGCGGGACTGCACACACTCTCAAAGCTGGCGGCATACCGGCGGCAGTAGTAAACAAAGTCTCTGAAGGCAGACCAAACATTGTCGATCGGATTAAGAACAGAGAGATTAATCTGGTTATTAATATCCCCTCCGGACGGACGGCTCACTACGACGATCAACTCATCAGACGGGCGTCAATCAATTACAATGTTCCGGTTGTCACCACACTTTCTGGAGCCAAGGCAACAGCATCTGCAATTGCAGCTCTACAGCAAGGGACACTGGGAGTTAAGAGTTTGCAAGAGTATCACAGCAAGATTGACTACTGGGAAGCTGCCGAAGGTCATGCGGTTGTTGCTTCCCAGTCTTAGCAACATAAGGTAATTCGGACACATAAGCCTCATCAAACTAGCAAATACAAACATAAGGGAGTACAGCGGTGAATCAAGAGATAGCCCAATATATAGATCACACCTTGTTGAACCCATCGGCAACACGAGCCGATATTAGCCGGCTCTGTGCCGAAGCGCAGCAGTGGGGATTTTTTGCTGTATGTGTCAACCCTCACTTTGTGCGCCAGTGCGTTAAAGAACTGGCATCAAGTAAGGTGTCTGTTGCTACAGTGATAGGCTTCCCGCTGGGAGCCAATCTCATGGATATTAAAATTGCCGAATCACAGCGAGCCATCTCCGAAGGAGCTGAAGAGCTGGATATGGTTATAAACATTTCTGCCTTGAAGGATCAAGAACTTGACTTTGTGACAGAAGAGATTCGCTCCATTGTTAAAATCTCACGCGATCACCTGGTGAAGGTAATTATTGAATGTGATCTCTTAACTGACGAAGAGAAAGTTGCAGCAACAGAAGCGTGTGCTCGCGCTGGTGCCGGCATGGTTAAGACATCAACTGGTTTTGTCAAAGATGGCAAAGGAGCCACTGTCGAAGACATTACTTTGATTAAACAGACATTGGGAAGCGCCCGGGTCGGCATCAAAGCAAGCGCCGGCATTCGCGACTATGCCAAAGCCAAAGCCTTAATAGAAGCCGGAGCAACTCGCCTGGGCACTTCTGCCGGCATAGCCATCATCCAGGGTGCGCAAGCAGTCAGATCAGCCTACTGAAGTTTCCCCTTTTTCACGGACAATAACTTAGAGCGAGTCGCTATTGTGCCTCGGAGTTTTCCTCGGGTTTTTCCTATTGAGCATGACAAGTTGGCAAACTATACTGAGCTTTCAGTTCAGGTGATGCTTGCTCGAATATCCATTGGGGCTGATTGAACCTGTCTGGCTCTAGAGGTGCATTGCATACGCCCTCATCTACTGAGGTATAACTAATGCACGAAGACATGAACAATTGCATAGCTTTTCTGAAATGCTGTGGCCTTTTTGCTATGTTTGCTGGAGTTGTCGGCGGTTTAGGATTCTTGTGGACCGCAGTATGTGTTCTCATTCTGAAGAAGTGGTCAGTAGCAGGCAAGCTGGCTGCTGTCGGTTTATGCGCAATTGGGTTGGGAATTGTAACATCAAGAGTGCTAAATTCGAGTGTTGCTTCAACCTATGATGTCCTTATTCCAGGTCCGCTAAAAGGGTGGTTATGGATTATCGGAATCGCCGTTCTCTTGGTCGCTGTTGGTTTTACTCTTATCAGTTGCTTCTTGCCGACAATAATCGCATTTAAGGCTAGAAAAAAGAATAGGAAGCTTGTTATGTGGTGGAATATTCTGCTTGGCTGGTTCCCGCTAGGTTGGTATCTTGCCCTTTATGAGTCCTTGAAAGATGACAACGGAACTAAACCAGGGTCAAAATGATGCGGCGGCTAGCACTGTTTCGTATGGATTGCTGCCCCAACGCTAACCTCATGCAATCGGCAGTCAGGAATTCGACTAATGTTGCACCGTTACAGAGCAACTTGCCAGGATTAGAAGTACTGACGCGACTGACAGTAGCCAGGGATGTTCACCTCGACAAGTTACTCCCCGGCAAACGGACTCTGGAGCTCACTGAACGGATACTGAGTTGCACACAATTGGCACACCGTGTAGGCAATAATATATAATAGTAAGCAACAGCGTCCAGCATTTGCTCGACAGTTTACAGGAATTACGTCCAGCCAGTCATGAAGTTTCGGCATATGCTGAGCGATCGATTTGAGCCAAGCAGGGACGGACGGAAACAGTACTGTCGTATGACACGCAATAGCAGATGAAGATTTTGCTGGAGCCAAGATGGAAACCGCATCAAAGCTAACAGTCCTTGTAGTGGAAGACAATCCTATCAATCTGAGATTGATGGAGTTGCAACTTACTAATCTGGGCGTCCAGTCCGTACTGGTGGACAATGGCAGAAAAGCGATTGAGGCTGCTAAGTCGGATGGTTATGACATGATATTGATGGACATCATGATGCCAGAAGTGGACGGCTTTCAGGCAGCTTATGAAATAAGAAAACTGGAATGGACCCTAGAGCGCCACACGCCAATTATTGCTTGTACTGCGCTGGGGAAAAGCATGTTGGTGGAGCAGTGCATACGGTGTGGAATAGACGACTACCTGGAAAAACCAATCAGCCAAGAGCAGTTGCAGACCAAGATTAGACGATGGACACAAATGGTTACGGTTGCGCAACCCTTCTCGGCAACAACGGATATGCCGGTCAACCGTTTTAGCATGGAAGGACAAAATTCTGTTGGACCTATTGACAGGGCTAAGCTGAGCGCCCTTTATGGACCTGGACAGCTCGATAATATTCTCTCGCTCTTTATGACGGTTACCGAGATGCTTTTGGAACAGCTAGAATCAGCTCTTGCAAGACATGACGTGATAATGGTCCGGCGGATGGTCCACGAGATCAAAAGCTCAAGTCTTGCTGTCAATGCGCGAGAAATGTCGAAGGTGTGTCTTCAATTTGAAATGGCAGGCGAGCAGAATAACTGGACAACAGCGGACAAACTGTATAACACGCTAGGATTAGCCTTCGCTCGTGTACGTGAATATCTCCTCGTCAAGTCATTGAATGCCTAAAGATGAGATTCACCGGACAGTCATAATGCTGCAGGTTTGCGGCTATCGTTACCGAGCAATGAAGCTGTTAGAAATAACTGACTGCACTTATTGCAATATCTGCTGTCGCTTATTATAATGGAAAGCAAACGGAGATATGCGCCTAATGTCGCAATGGCTGAAAAGAAACTGCTTGACCTAATCAAGAAACAAGGTTTTTCAGTGCTGTGAACGAGCAAGGGACACTATCAGCTCAGCACACCGGACGGCAAAGCAACACCTGTTATGTTTGCTGTCGGGCATGGCAGCAATAAAGATATGGTAAACGCCCCTTACGTTAAGCGAGTTCTTATGGCAATCGGACTATGGGCTTGAGGTATGCGCAATGAACAAGACAGCAATTCTGCAAACCGCTGTATGCAAGCTGGAAGATGAGGTATACGTTTATGAATCGCCTCTCCTGCCAGATTGCATCGGAGCCGCCGACACAAAGAAGGAAGCCTGGCAGCACTTCATACACCATGTTGAAACGGCATACGCAGCTTATCTTGAAGGACGCCTAGCCGGTATGTATGAACGACCTGGCAGACCAGCAAAGAACCGGGCACCGCTAACTTTGCGTGTACAGCCTACAACAAAAGAGCGGATCGCTCAGCTCGCTGAAGATAAAGAATGTAGCCAGGGTGAGATAGCAGATTACCTGCTATCTTTTTGGGAAGCTGAACAGACTACGGCACCCGCGAAGGCAAGCAGAACAACTACTTGCAAGCAGGCGGCTAAACAGATAGGACAGACACGGCAACGATGAAAAGTTTACGGCTTGAACAACGTGACAGTTAGAGGCTTTGCTGCATTAAGCCCGCCAGTGAGCCAAACCAAGTTCTGCATCCTGCTTTTGCTGCTTCTGCTGAAGCGTGTTTTGCATCTGAGTGGCGGAATTCTGTCCTTCAACAGTGAGAAGGTCACCACTGAAACTGACTCTCTAGATTCTTTTGTAAGCAACGATTCAAGACTGCCGGGTAGGATTCTACCTGGCAGGTTGCTTTAAGCGCTCATAGCGGCTCTGGTGGCACTGACACCTGGGTATACCGTCCTGAACACTCACTAAGGCGAAATCATTTGGCTTTTCTGGCTGGGCGTCCCCTGGGCGCTTCTTGCGTTTAGGCTACCCCGAAAAGTTTGTCTATTGATCCTTGAAAGTCTCTGCCGAAGGTCGGAGTCGAACCGACACGGGTGTTGAGCCCGGCTGATTTTGAGTCTTCTCCGCTAGGCGATATCGAACGATATTTAATGTTATCGACGTTCGGAACACCCCAACCCACGGGCGCTTTGTCTTTCGAGGTGCGATAGCGACAGGTAGGAAATGATACCTAACGATATGTTTTCTGGTAGCCTATTGGTAGCCCAGGAATTTTTGAAGCCAAAAATCCGGTTCCCGAGGAGTAAACAGCAATGAATAAGCCAACAGGAGCGCAAAAGAGAGAACCGGCGCGGGTGGCTATTACAGAGCGCTTCGTTGAGAGCGTTACTGAGCCGGGTTTGTATCTGGACAGCGAGCTGAAGTGCTTCCGACTTAAAGTCACAGAAGCAGGCTCGAAAGTGTACCTGGTGTACGGCAAGGTGAAAGGCGAGAAACGGCGCGACAAAGACGGCAGTGAGCTTCCTGGCGCCCCGGTCAAAGTCACTATCGGACGGCACGGAGACCCGGTTGAAATAACGATCGGTGGCGAAACAAAGGTCCTTCCTCGGACAGCGAAAAGAGCCCGAGATGAAGCGCTAAAAATTAGCGCCCAGATGCTTGACGGAATTAACCCTAATAGACAGCGCGACATAGAGCAGGCGGAACGAGAAGCGGCACAGGCTGCAAGGGAAGCCGAACAAAAGGTCAAAGAGCTTACTTTCAGAGTGGGGTATAACGAACATCTTAAGAGGGGACAAAAACCTAGCACAGTAAACGGATACAGAAAAGTAATCCACGCCCATCTCCAAGACTGGCTGGAGAAGCCCTTAGTCGATATCAGCCAAGCCGATGTTATCGAACGTTTCGATAAGATTTACCGTAAGTCACCCAGTAACGCCGCTCATGCTATGCGCCTTTTGAAGGCAGTCTTCAATACAGTAAAAATCACCTATGGAGAAAAGGCGCCGAAGTTAGCCGACCTCAATCCAGTGAAGATTCTCGGACATGCACGGAAGGATTGGAACGACTTAGAACCGCGTGAAGACTACATTCAGGATGAGGACTTGCCCGCTTTCTATAAAGCAGTTATGGGTTTGACCAGCCACACCGCCCGGGACTATCTGATGGTTTGCATACTCACCGGGCTCAGGATGAACGAGGTCTGTACGCTGACATGGACTGAGAGCGTCGACCTTAAGAAGAAAGTCCTCACCATTAAGAGCGAGCAGGCAAAGAACAAGCAGCGCCACATGCTTGCCATGTCAGATTATCTTTATGAGTTATTCCTGAGACGCTGGCAGAGCCGAGACAGTGAATTCGTTTTCCCCGGCAGAAGCAAGACCGGCCGTTATGCTGACCCAGGGAAGTCAATTGACCAAGTAATAGCAGCTGCCCAGATTGCACCATTCAGCTCCCATTCGCTTCGTCGAACATTTGCCACTGCTGCTGATGCTGTGGGCTATGACCTCCGCAGCATTCAGCGACTACTTAACCATAAGCCAGGTTCTGTAGCAGACCGGCACTATATCCAGCGTCACGCTGAGAAGACGAGAGAGCCAATGCAGCGCATAAATGACTACCTTCTTGAATTGATGGGAGCCAAGGAACCCAAGCAGCAGGAAACGGCCAAGGTAATTCCACTAAGCAAAACATCAGCGAAGTAGACGTATCGAGTTGAGCTTTCCGACTATTGGTCAGACCATTTGCAGATGGCTGCGACCAATGCAATCGGCGCCCCAATTAAGCAAGCTCATGTTTGAGCCACGTTCCGGTTTCGCTATCTCTTGACTTGCCATGCTCCGCGCACACCCTTCAAATCGGTTGATGTATCCTGTTAAATAACGTCGGCAGCAACGAATAGGCATCCTTCGAAGTTTGCAACTGCTCAACACGCCTACGGAAACAGACTGGGACAGTAGAGTTTGGGAGGTTATCCAAATGTATTTAAGGACACTACTTCTTGTTGCTCTAACACTATCATTAAGCTTCAGCTCTGGGCAGGCTGCAAGCGCCGAGAAAATATCGGGCGAAGAGGCACTACGGATTCTGCAATCAACAAAGTTTGAGTTTATTGCAGAGAAGGAATTACCTGCTTCCGTGCAAAGGTGTTTGCCTCGGCCTTATGAAAAGCATTACGTTCAGCCGCCCTTCTTTATGGATAGTGGTCCGTTAGGCTCGCTGAACAGGCAAGCATTTTTATTTCATGATTCGAAAGGATATTACCTTCCACCACCACCAGGAACCCCAGGCGATCCCTTTAATTATGCAGGCAAAGGAGACAGATATTACTGGGTAATCTCATCGCAACCTACCACTAGTGCTAGCGGAACGATTCGTTACTATTATCTGTTTGAGATGCATCCACCCGAATTCCGCCAGGCAGAACTGGTGTACGTAACACGAGAAGAAACTGGAATCGGTTCGACTCGAAGAGAACTCGATCAAAGTGCTGCACGGTTTCGCAGGGCCCTGAAACAACTAAGCGGCTTACACTTCTAAATTCGGCAGATGTAATATGAGCATTGATGCACGGCTTCAATCACGTTAGAACCAGGGCAGCTACCATCGTCCGACTGGCTGGACCCCAGCTGTCAGCTGGTAAAATCTCTGCTCAAGCTGTGAGTGAGAGTCCCGGACGGGTCATCACACGCTCGACCGAGCCCCCTTATCCTATTCAGCGATGCTTCGAGAGCGTTGCACGAACCACATCCTTGAATGCCAACACAACCGAGTGTTTAATCATGGTGATTGGTGAACCACGGGAGTTGATGAATGGCTCGTCCGTCAAGACGCGATGTTGCGAAAGAGCAGTTCTGGCGTAAAGCC
>CAILLX010000093.1 GCA_903835185.1 uncultured bacterium
ACCCCACCAGTTGATGCTTGCAAGCAAAAAAAGGCCAAAAAGTGCAAAAAGCGACCAGAAGAGGTCGCTTTTTGCACTTGCTAAGATGGGGGTGGTCAGGGCATGTCACAAAAGATCAACGACGCCCTGGACATCCCCAGAGCTTCGGAATACGCTTAAACACCCAGGTATAGACCGACGCGAACTTTTGCCGGCATTATGAGACATCGGGCACTTAAACAATGCCGCTTATCCACCACCTAACGCAAGAACCAATATCAGGAGCTTATGCTCCTTTAGTCGGCTCTGGTAGGTAATGGACAGCGGCAACGTTTCTTGTCCTTCTCAGCGGCAAACTTTTGTGTCGCTCTACATCAAGCAGGCTACATTTATGGAAGCACTTCAGAAACCTACAAAGAGCCGGCCTCGGTCTTCCTGATGGCGCGCAAAAACTCTTCACGCCTGCGGATTGCCTCTTCAACCGTACTGGCGAACGACATTTCAGCGCGAAGAAATTGGTCCGCTATATTCAGCGCGCGGTGCTGCCTTCGGATAGCCTGCTCATAACGTTGCTTGTGGGAAGCGCGAAAGTCTCCTCAGCCGCCCTGCATCTGGCATCGCAATTTCGTTTGGCTTGCCTGGAAGTGTTAAAGAACTCCTGGCAAGCGTCAGCCAGGGCACCCACTTCGTCTGCACCACGATTATATCGGTGGATAAACTGTGTAGCGCCCGGCAATGCCATGAACTTGGTTTGCGCTTCTTCCTGCGTCCTCTTGAGCTCCGCACTTGCTGCTGCCATCTCTTGCAGATATGCAGCAATCTGTGCCTGAAAGGGTGCGATTTCAACCTTGTATTGTTTGTGGGCAGCTCGTTTGGCTTGGACGTGTGCAGCTTTGGCAGACTTTAACCGCCCTGCAATATAGGTTTGATACTCGGATTTCATTGATCTGTTCTCCTTTCACCTATATCTGCTGAGTTGGAGTGAATCGCCCAGGAACAGAATAGAAAACCAACGCTGATTCAGCTCGGACTATGGGATTACAGCACCAGTACTTGATTGGAATGTCAGGATTGTCACTATATGCATCGATAGAACTGGCAGCAGAAACGAAATAGAGGAGCAGGGTTGATTGTGGTCAACCCTGCTCCTCTTTAGCACTACTGCAATCTTGCCAGTGCGAAATGGTATGGCTCGTAGAGCAGCTACCAGGTTTGCTGTCTTTACTTGCTCTTGTGCTTACAGGCGTCGCCGCACCTGCCGCACCCGCCACACCTGCACTCATCGCCCTGTCCGCATGGCTTCCCGGTTATCGGGTTGTAGGTTGAGCAACGCGCACACTTGCCGTCCGGCAGGAGCTGGGCGACAATGCACCGGCACTCGGGATTGGCGCAGCGACCTCCACCTGCCTCTTTGACAAAGGCGGTCAGTCCAACCATTTTCTTGGGGCTTCCCAGATCAAACATGCCGGTGTCTTGCTCCTCTCGATGGTTTCTTCGATTTCTTCGTGGCACTAGGCACACCTCCTTCTATTGCTTGACCTCGATAGTGATACGCCAGGTCTTGCCGGTTGACGAAGTGTTGCCCCACCAGGAGCTCTGTACTTCCTCCAGCTCGATGTGGACATCCTGACCAGCTTTGTTGAGATCAAAGTACAGCTCCTGCCAACCAAACTGTCCACCGTCAGTGACAGGACGCATGGCTGCCAGTTTCACTCCGGAGCTGGTCGACTTGACCTTCCAGGCGATACCGGCATGCAGGTCGACGATCATCTGTACGAGAATCTGCTCTCCAACATACATGCCTTTGACATAGTTGCCGTTGTCGGCTTCAAACTGCCGGCAGAAGTCTTTGTTGGTGGGAACAGTGATTGACGTTCGCCCTGACAGCGGACCAAAGCACCAGGCACAGAGACTGAACTCCTCTTCGCAGGCATCGCACAGACTGAAGTTGGGGCTGTCTGTCCAGGGCGTGTGCCCGCGCGGCAGCTTGTCCTGAGGAACATAGTTAGGCGACTGGCAGGTTCCGCGCACAGTCCTGTCCGGCTTCTTCTCCTGACACACTTTACAAAGCGTAGGCATGATTTCACCTCCCCTTCTTCTGAGTACGTTCGGCACAACCGCAGATGACAGTGGGGCAGGAGGGCGCTTCATGGGCAAATCCTTCCGCCTCCATCATTTTGCGCAGCTGCTCCTTGGACGGTACGACCAGGCGGTGCATGAGCCGGTTGCGCGCCAGCACATGCAGTTGCCACGGGTTCATCTGAAAGAGCACATAGGTGAACCCATCAGGCGGTGCAGGCGGCTCGTTCTCGCGAGCTACTTGCAGGAGGCGCACACCAATTGCAACCAGCCCATGACTGGGAGCCCAGTACAGCGACCGGCTGGAATAATCGGGAGCAGGATATTCCTGGTCTGCGCAGTCGGGAACAGCTGTCACAGGGCTCTGCACACTGACGCCAGGCTCCATGCTGCTTTCCTGGGCTGCAGGGTCAGAGTCCGACTCAGGCTCCTCCACGCTGCTGCTCTGCTCGAGGCAAGCAGCAGACGACTCCGAAACGAGCACTAGAGGCGGCGCCTGGATGTCAGGCAGGTCAGGCAGCGGCGGGGGAGGCGCAGGCGGCATAGTCCACTTGTCCGGGGGAATGTCGACACGCACTTCTTCAGTGACCGGAGCTGAATGCTCCATCGTGTCCATATCAGGCGCCGGGCCGAAGCGCAGCGCATGCATCTGGGCAGCCACTATTTCAGAGGGCGTGAGGTCAGGGTCGAACGGTGTGAACAGGAACGGCTCTCCGTCGGTACTGCGGGTCAAGAAATGTGTCTGGGGGTTCTCAGACATCATCGCTCTCACCTGTTCGTCGATTCCAGGACCGGCGGGCGGATCTGCCGGGTAGAGCTTCTGTTCTGTGAGAATCTTGCCATCCAGCATGATTCTCACTTCCAGCGCCTGTCGCGATCCGACCAGAACACCGAACGGTCCATGCGTCATCGTTCGATAATGGTTGGGAGCATAGCCGCTCACATCGAAGCCGTAGGCCGGGATGCGATTGGCAGTGACCAACCCGACGCGCACCTGGCGCGACTTTCCTTTGTCCACAGTCACAATTCCTGATGGCAGCGCTGGGACATTTCCTTTGTTATCCATAACGACTCCTTTCCCTTCTTGAGAGGGTACGCGGTGCATGCATGCGCTCGCCTGCCTGCCCCTGTCAGTCGAGAAGGAGGAGCGTGCCAATGCACGCTCCTCCGCTTGTCAGTCAGCGAGCTTCCCAGGCAGGGGCGCAGTTGCCACCGCAACTTACAACCAGCGCTCCTTGACCGTTTCACCATTGGTGCACTTGTACTGATAGGGGCGGGGCGGTCCTGCCGGACGTCCGTACTCATCGGTGAGAATCTCCATGGTGAGCAGCCGGATTGGTCCGAAGAATCGCCAGGCATAGCGCAGAGTCGAGCGCGCGTAGCCCTGCTTGAGCGGGCCGAAATCAGGGTCAAACTCATGCCTCAGTGTCACCACTTCAGCATTGTTCTCCCTGCCATCATCGACCAGCTTGATGTTGGGCAGCCAGAACAGCCCGGTGCGCAGGAGCATCTGGCGCTTGAAGCCGTCCTTGTCAGAATCATACGACGCTACTGTCTCGATGATCTGCATCATCTGATAGAGAGTCGTCTGACTGACAGGAAAGCCTGGCGCGCCGTAGCCCATGTAGGTACCCACTTGCTGCCCGATCTGCATCTGGTTCATCCACATGCCTACCACCTGGTTCATCTCTTCCAGAGTGGTCGGCCAGCGGTCGCCTTCGAAGATGAGAGCCGGATGCCAGCGCAGATCTTTCATGGTCTTGTTGATCACCATGATCATCTTGCGCACCCAGCCGAGCGCCTTGGCATGCAGCCGTTCGAAGAACTCTTCAGTGAGGTAGGTGTAGAAGAGGCGCATGTCGTCAAAGGTGCGCAGCATCTCATGAAACGCTGAGCGGTCCCATTTGTCGACAACCTTCTCCACCCACTCCTCACTCTCGATGATGTCGCCGTTTTCTGCCATCGAAAGCGGGTGGTAGCGGACAACTTCAGTGCCGACTTTGACGGCCAGCTTGTCGTATGCGTAGGCGACAATCTCTTCGCCAAGCGCATAGGGGTCGCTGTACCAGTAGATGGGGTAGGCATCGTGCATTGTGTCGACGCGGGCCTGGTCCAGCACTTTATCAAAGCCAAGACCCATGAGATCAATCTCAGGCTCCATCATCATGCGGCGGTCGACAAAGTGTGAGGTGCCTTCATGAATCGTCTTGGAACGCCCGATTACCTGAGTGCCGTAACGGTCCTGGAAGCGCTGCATCTCAATGATGCGTCGCTCGTTGTCGGTTAAGTGTTTGCTGTGGTTAGGATCGAGAAGATAGCCGAGCAGATCGCCTGTCGGCACAATCGGGTGGCAGGAGAGCAGCCTGGCGATATCCTTGATCTCTGCTTCAACTGCCTCTTTGTCAGGGACAGTGTGGGACAGCACCCACTTGTGCTGCAGCTCTTCGAGCTCGTCACGCAGCATCTGCCTGTGGACCTCGTCAGGGATGGCTTCGAGGTTGGTGGGCAGATCGCCTGAGTGGTGCTCGAGAGCGTGAGCCGCGTCTGCGTAGTACTCGTACTTCTCCCAGCCATAGCGCGGGTCATCAACAAGGGAGCGCACAAACGACTCGTCCTGAGCAAATCTCTGCAATGCAGTCTTCTGCTCAGTCTCTGCATGCCAGACGTTGTGGGTGAAGAGATAGACATGACCCATCCAGGAATGCACAATGACTGCAATGTGCATCACCAGATCGTTTGTCTCGCCCAGCACCACATGGAGCTTGTCCCGTTCATAGTTGAAAATTTAGTTGATCCCCTCCAGGACTAGCCTGGTAAGGTTTTGGTTACAACAACAAAGCCACTTTTAAAGAGGATCAACTATGAAAAAATCATCCAACATTAGAGCCCTTCGCGT
>CAILLX010000094.1 GCA_903835185.1 uncultured bacterium
CTCAAATTGACGACTTCCTTCCGGACCGCTGGTTGGCTCAAAGACAAAACCACTTTCAGCCAACCTAATGAACTGAGACTAGCCCATCTTCCCGCGCGTGAGCACTCAACTCAAGGGTGTACTTCGTGCAACGGTTTCCACGGTAGACCAACGCGGTCTATGTAGGTTCCAATTGTGACAGCAGTCCCCCAGAGTTCCGCCTCGCGAGCGAAATTGAGCTTGAATGCTTCTTGCGCCTCCTTGCTTTTGGCTAACGCGTCTTTCGGCAAAAAGGTTGCGGATAAACCGACGGCCATAGTTAGCGTGGCGACAACAAGCAAGACGTCAATGACAATTGCCCGCGCTTTGTTGCGCAGGCACAATGACAGGATGGCGCAAACCAGCGTGGCCAGCGCAAAAAGCAGGAGCGTCAGCGAATAAAGCAAGAGCGCCACCATATGAATGTACCTCGTGTGGAGCAGAAAGGCTGTCGGTAATTGTAGCGGATTGCAATCGCCCACAAAAGACTGTTGTTCAGCCATAATTGCCTTGCAATCCCAACTGCCAGCGTAATATGAATGGCGGCAGGTAAGGAAGAGTTGTTCTTCCGGGCTAGCAAGCGTGATACGTAGTCTCCCCACTGACGGCAGCTGTACTTTATGTGATCATTGCCTAGTGGAATGATTAAGACTAGAGACTGTTGCCGGACAAGTGAATGATTTTTGAGCACCCGAGCAATAAATCCGAGAGCCAGAACTGGTTTGTTGACTGTTCTGCAGAGCTTGTAAAGTCTGCTATTCATTCGGCATTAGTTAATCCACTCAATAGTGTCCGGCAAATTTGCGGACAATCTCAGCTTGACTGGTCCAAACCGGATGACAATGCAACCGGTGCAAAGGCAGTTAGTCAACACATTGGTGATATGGCAGGCAACATCTTCGATTTCATGGTGCTTAAGAAGATCGTCGGAGGGATAGCAGGCGAGGGCTTATTAGAGAAAGGGATTCTGGCAACAAAGCTGCTGCCAAGCGTAACTGCACGTAGTATACGTTTATCGGCAATCACAGGTCTTGGACAGGGATATCTGTTTACACCAGTTGTCCATGGCAACACCGGGTTGTTCAGCGACGATAGATTTGCAAGCGGTGTGATCAGTGCCGGTTCAATGGTGGCAATGGATTTAACACCACATGTACGCAGGAATATTCCACAAAACTTTGTGGGCAACCTTGGCAGAAGTACGACGGCCGGTGCAGCTGGAGGAATAAGCCAGGTCTTGTTGTCTGATGGTTTATTCAAACACCAGTTGGGATTAAACTCTGAGACAGCAAGCAGGATAGCTGGTGCTGCATTTGGTGGCGCACTTGGCGGTGCAGCATTCCACATTTCGCACACTGCTTTAGGGTTAACATTTAGATCGAGAGTAAAACAGACAACGATTGAATCAAACAGCAGCGATAACTCCTTTGAGGAGCTTTCAGTCCATAATACCAGTTCATTTGATTCACAGTTGTTGCAGTCTGCAAAATTGCATCTGTCCAAGACGGCTCGTGACAATGACCCGCATAACGTGCAGAGCGGGTATGTTGAGGATTCATCCGGCAGAATTAGGCATGTTGTGATTCGTTGTGAACATCGCCCAATGGAGGAATTAGCATCCGTATTTCATAAGTTGACTCCCTTCACCTGCGCTATTCCAGAAGTTGCAAACCGGAATAGTGCTGAACCGCTTACGTCTTGTGGAGGAATTGACGTTCAGCAGCGTATAGGCAAATCACTGTGTGATCGAGTGAGAAATGGAAGTCTAACTGTGCGCAAGAAGGTGAACGAAGATAGGGTGGTGCATGTTGATTTACAACTATATGATCAATTGGAGCAAGCAACGGCAGAGCGAATCATAATTGGTGACATTGATGGTGACCCACGCAATATGACTGCCTCACGACAAGGAGGCAAATGGACTGTTGCCAATATAGATTTTGACAATGGACGCCTTGGTGCTTTTTCAGATAATCCTATTCCACAACGCACACGCTCGCCTCTTGATGGACAGCCTATTTCTAAAGCTACTCTTGCTAAAACTAGGCAGTTAGTTGATACATTGGATACTCCTGCAGGACGGAATAGCTTGCAAAATATTGGATTGGGCAATAAACAGTCTGATGCCTTGATTGCACGGGCACGATTTCTTCTAGAATACAAGCATTTTCCAAAGTCGCCAGCGGGAGTTGCAACAGATCCATTACTATCTTCCAATAAGCTTCGCGAGATGGCAGAAAATGAAGATATCCACATAAGACACGATGCCGCCAAAAACCCAGCGGCCAGTCCAGACTTGCTCAGCAAGTTGGCCGCAGATGAGGAGTATTTTGTGAGAAGTGCTGTTGCGGGCAATCCAGTAGCCAGTGCTGATCTACTCCGCAAACTTGCAACAGATAAAAATGTAGATGTGCGATGTAATGTTGCAATAAACTCAGCAGCCAGTTTTGACTTGCTCACTCACCTGTCCGCAGACGAATGTTACAGTGTACAATTGGCTGTCGCAGAAAACCCAAGCGCCAGCCCCGAATTACTTAGCAAGTTGTTGAAGCAATGGCATAAGTCGAGTAAGCAGCTAATAGCTAATGTTGCAAGCAACCCATCCTTCTGGACTCCACAATCTAGAAATAGATGAAGAGTGAACTGGACAGAGCTTGATAAATATCGTCTGTTGTTGTGACAATGTTATCGATTTCGGAAGAAACGCGGGCGAACATATTATGATCTATGGACACCTCGAGTCGATGGGGGGAAATACGCAACTGCGTCTTCTCTACTCAACTTCAGGTTAAATCGTATAGACCCCGGCCTCTTTTTGAGCTTGAACTCATGTGGCGAAGGCTCTTTCCCATGCAGCGTATTTTCCCCAATGACAGGCAGCACACCTTTTGTAATCATTTTATCTGATGTGCAACTACTAACCCCTGCGGCTGTTGATGTGTAAGCGCTTTCACAAGTTAGATTCAATGCAATTGCTGTTTAATACACCTACTGGATCATCAGCTGGTATTGCTGTGGAACTAGTGTACCCCAGCTATATGGCACGCAATGCAGTCAACATCGTCAGTGTATTGTTCTGGTTGGGAAGACTTGGGTCAATTGATAATCCGTGTAAGTCTCTAAGAGTCAAAGCGTATGTCCTGGGATAAGCTAACCGACAGCCTGAAAGTTCTTAAAGATTGTTCGGCAGAACTTCTAAAGGATGCCATTCACTCAGCTGCAATCGATCCAATCAACAGTGTCCGCCAGTTGTGTGGGAAATCTCAGGTTGACTGGTTCCATCCAGATGACACAGCCACTGGAGCAAAAGAGGTCTGTAAACATGCAGGTGACATGGCAGGTAAGATCTTTGATTTTATGGTGCTTAGAAAGATAGTTGGTGGAATAGCAGGAGAGGGCTTATTCGCGAAAGAGGTTGCGGCTGTAGCGCCATCAACACTAACTGCACGTAGTATAGGTTTATCTGCCGTAAGTGGTTTTGGACAGGGACATTTATTGACACCAGTTGAGACTGGGTACAGCGGACTATTCAGTAGGGATAGATTTATAAGCGGCGTGGTCACGGCCGGGTCAGTTGTGACGATGGAGTTAACCCCGCATGCATTCAACAGAGTACGCTGCTTACGTAATGTTCCGCACAACTTTATCGGCAACCTGGGTAGGAATAGTACAGCTGGTGCTGCCGGTGGAGTAAGCCAGGTTTTGCTGTCTGATGGATTATTCAAACAAAGGCTAGGACTTAACCTTGAGACGGTAGGTGAGATTGGCAGTGCAGCATGGGGTGGCGCAATTGGTGGCGGAGTATTCCATATGACCCATGCTGCCCTAGGATCGGCGTGCAAGTTTGCCTTTAGCAAGCGGGCTGCAGCCCCTATTGCCATAGAGGCAGTAGCTGTGGACAAGCCAGCTGTAGAGAAGCCAGCTGTTGAGAAGCCAGCTGTAGAGAAGCCAGCTGTGGAGAAGCCAGATGTGGAGAAGCCAGCTGCAGAGAAGCCAGCTGCAGAGAAGCCAGCTGCAGAGAAGCCAGCTGCAGAGAAGCCAGCTGCAGAGAAGCCAGCTGCAGAGAAGCCAGCTGCAGAGAAGCCAGCTGTTGAGAAGCCAGCTGTAGAAAAGGCCGAACAAGCCAGACTTGAAGCACATAGTAAAGCAGCCAGGGAAGCAGAGAAAGCACAGAGGAGACCTGCAGCAATTGAGGCGCGCCGACAGGAAGAGAGGGCAGCACAAAGGGAGCAAGATCGGATTAATCAGCAGCGCAATGAGGCAGCCAGGCAAGCTCGCGCAGTCGCTGCACAGGAGCAGGCAGCTCTAAAGGAGCAGGCCCAGAAAAAGGCAGCGGAAAGACAACAAGCTGCTCGTGACAAGGCAGCCGCAAATCAACTGGCAGCCAATGAGGCTGCTCGCAACAAACTCCAGGCTGAACGAGCGGACTGGGAGAAGAATAAACGACCTCCAGCGAAGGTCTGGATGACATATGAGAAGCAGATTGCACAGCAGCCACCTGCTGACTATACCCATTCCAGCCGTGGCGACAAAGCACAAAATGAACTGTTTAATTGGACAATGCAAGACCTGCAGCCATCCAGTCGGACTGCTGGAGATAGGCTCCCGCTGTTCCAACTGCGAGATGCTGTTCGCGGGCAAATGGAAAAGGGGGGCTGGGCACTTGTCCAGACTGGTAAGAACTCACTTGCTGACGAAGCAGGTATGGATTACATTTTAGCCAACAAGAGAGACGGGCGGTACTTTTTCTTGGATGCAACATTAGATGTGCAGAGTAAGTCCAGATTGCCTGACCTTCGCAGAAATGGTGTGGTTCCTATCGAGCTGGATGAGTACCGTTCGCCAACTCTTGGGTCTAAGACCAAGTTCCTGCAGCTTCTCCATCAATGTATGCAACAGCAGTCTCCACTGAATCTGTCTGACACACCGCCGCCTAGTCTGGCACCTAACCTCAGTTTGGCAGAAAGTGAGACAGAGCTTGGTAGATTTCGCAAGAGCATAGCCACAAAGGTGCGCTGGTTGGAGCACGATGCAGAAGAGCTGATGGCTGCTGGGCAATCAGCCGATACTCAGTTTCATTGCCGGACAGCAGGATTGCTTCGTGAATATAACTGTGATCTACAAAGAGTAATCAAGTATGTTTCCAGCCAGTCCGAAAAAGCTGCCGATCCTGCATATGGTGAGAAACTAGCAGCATTTCAAAGACAAGTCATCCGCAGTGCAGCACTGAGTCTCCGGCATTATCTATCCAGGGGCACCATGAGCAAGGGAGCACCAGACATCTCGCGATCAAACCTGACTGTTTGCGACCAGCAGGGACGCGAATTTGTTTATGATTTCCGCGCAGACAAATTATTCTTTCAAACTCCAGGCAGACACCGCTATGAGATTAGTGGGCTAGAGGGACGTATGAACGAATTGTTGCCGCGCATCGAAAGGGAAACATTCAAAGATAGTGGCAGCAAGAACACCGTTGGCACAGATCGATATGCTCTCAAGCGAGCATATACCTCGACAAGATCGCAAGAGCGTCTGGCACTTATTAAGGATGTGTTGAATAGACTCAGTCTGTTAGCGGACAGTGAACTTCTCGGGCAATGAAGGGTGGTATTAGGCGACGGATTTAATTTTGCACCCCCTGTGTTCAAGAGGTGCATGGGTGCTTTAATAGCTTAATTGACTTCCATAATCAATGTCATCAATTCCAGGAGAAAGAAAAATGTACCAAGCCAAACGTTGTAGGAAGCTTGATCTTTCAGTAGCTTTGATTGCGTTAGTCCTCCTGAGTGGGCTGTCGCAGGCTAATCCTGTGTCCGCACACGACCAGAAATCCCAAGGGGATATCCCTTTGAAACTGGCTGGCGGCACAAAGATTATCAAAAATGCGAATGGCAGCTCGGTCGAAACACGCTCGGATGGCACAAAAATCATCAAAAACGCCGATGGGAGTTCGATTGAAACAAGAAAAGATGGCACTGAAATTGTTAAAAATAGCGATGGCAGCGGAGAAGAGACATACCCCAACGGAACAAAGATTGTCAAGAATGCCGATAGGAGTTCGATCGAAACAAGGAAGGATGGCACTGAAATCGTCAAGAATAGTGATCACTCCTCAGAGCAAACCAACCCGGACGGCTCCAAAATCATCATCAATGCAGACGGTTCCAAGAGATTCGAAAAGGCCAAGAAACCCAAAAACTCTAAATAGGGACGATTAAAGGTAAATAACTCCAGTTCGACGGATTTGCGCCGCATCTAGTGGCTGCAATACAGGCAACCTTCGAAGCAGCTAGGGCGTGCCAATTCATATGTCCGGTCATGCTACGGACATTGCTTGTAAGGCTGTTGACCTCCTTTAACTTGAGCAACTATGGCGGCATTTCTCAGCAATGTTTGTCCCAATTTTCGTGCGCGAGAATCAGATGAATGTACCAGATGATGCAACGGTTTCACCTGAGCAAGAGCAGAGATGTGGGAGAACTCTGAAGTAAAGGCTGTAATACCAGCGCCGAGATCATGTTGCTGCAGACCACGATATCCAATCAAGTTGGCTGGACTAAGCAATTCAAAGTCCGGATGGTCGTGCTTGGTTAACAAAACTTGCATACCTAGCAGTGGTGTAATCTTTTGCTTGTTTGAAACAATACTTACATCACCTGTGTGCGCATCAACAAGATTGAAGAGACAAAGGCTGTCATTTGTTTTCATGACAAACACAACAGAGCCGGCAGCGACGTGGATGATACCGAGATCAGTGGTTGCAATAATGTCGCTGGCCGGAGCCAACACAATATTGCCGTTCTGAAGATGCATAACATTGCCTGCTCCCTGCAGCGAGACGAATCCAGTACTGTTCAATTGAGCCACCACTGCTTCAGTGAATCCAGCCGTTACAAAGAGTGCTCCATTAATTCCACTAGCCAGAGCTGTTCCCTTGACACCTAATATTGGAATTGTGGCGGTTCCCTGCGACGGCTGTCCGACAGGAGTTAAGTCAGTTGGCACTCTCACAACGCTGTTAAGATAGGAAGTGTTGGTTCCTGAGAACGTGAGATTGCCCGATCTAGGTGTTGCGCCGGACGGTACTACTGGAGTCGGTGCTGGTCCTGGCGATGGCGGATCAGGAACGTTTGTGGATACAACTTGGAACGTAGGATCAAGGGTAATATCCCCGCCAGTGTTGATATCAAAAATAATTGCACCCTTCGTAACGTTAAAAGTGGAGCCTGAAATGTTTATGGTGCCACCACCGGTACTGGGATTGCGCTGCACTAAGCCGCGTGCTATTCCATTATTGTTCACAGCCACATTAGTTCCAAATAGAGTGGTGTCGGTTATGTAATGCGGCGGCAGTGGATCGTAAGCCGGACATGTAAAGCCCAACGGTTGCGTTGCGAAGTAGTTGTCAAGATTGGCGGGCAGCACAGGACAGCCGGCGCCGGCTGCAATCTCGATGCCACCATAGGGTCCATTTGACACGAATAAATCGAGAGTCCCAGCGGAGGATACGTGATTTTGTGCGGAGATAAAGATGTACCCACCAGTGGCTTGGTACACAGGGGTTGGTAATGATCCGCCTAAGACGACATCATGGCTGGAAACAAGCGATATGCCCCCATTAGTTGCTGTCAATGATCTGATTGCGGTTATATCTCCACCGCTATTGGATGTAATATCAAATGAGCCTGCCGTCATATCGGCCGATAAGAGAACAGCAAATGCGCTGTCAAGCGCAATTGCTCCCGATGCTGTTACAGAACTGCCTGCATTTACAGCGATGTTCCCATGAGCAGGAAGGTTTGCCGACGTGGAAATGTTGATAGTATTGCCACTTACTACTGCTGTCCCGCTTATTGTTAGGTCTCCTGCCTCTGTTAACACCAGGTCGCCTGCCACTGTTGATACACTCGCATTTGTCAAACTCAAGACGCGGTTAGTGTTATCCACATACGCCGAACCGCGTAAAGCACTAAACGACAAATTTGCAGTGGAAGTCTGGATATGATGGCTGCTGTCATTCGCGCCAATATCGCCACCTAAACCACCGGCTGTAAGCGACACCGTCCCTGCTGTGAGCGTCCCAACTCCAGTGCTTCTTGTTATGCTGCCATTACCGTCGGCAGTCAGGTTGATGATGCCACTACTGCCGGTGCCAATATTTCCACGAATGTCTATAGAGCCATTGCTGCCTATCCCTGCTGCAATTGAGAATGTCCCGCCTGCCCCGGTACTCGATGCGCCTAACTGAATCGATCCAGCACCTAAAGTCGTGCTCGTCGTTATATTTACTGCATTAGCCGTCGTATTACCGGTATTAGCCGTTACAAGCCCAGTCGCTACTAGTGAATTTATTGTTATTGTTCCACCAAGAGTAATAAAGCTTATATCTCCTCCTGAAAGCACGCCACCACTTTGCGAAATGTTGCCAGAGCTGGAAGTTTGAAGTACTAGCTCCGTATGTCCGGTGACATTATTGCCTACCGTGATCGCTCCAGCCGTTGTTAGCAACTGAACTGTTGCAGCAGCGATGGCATCAGTTGTAATTGCATTGTTATTCAGTAGATAGAAAGTGCCACCAACAGCTGCTCCATTGCCACTTATACTGGTGAGTGCTCCACCATTGACGATGTAAACGCTGCCTGCCGAATTCGTTGTAGCCGATATTACTGATGCTGCTGTTGCAATAAGCTTGATAATTGGGAACGTTGAGCTGTCGCCAATGTTGCCTCCACCTGTCGTCAGGTTAACTGTCCCTGCCGTTAATGTTCCGGTTCCGGTGCTCCTGGTTATGCTCCCTGTGTCTGCTCCTGAACCAGATGTGTTTAAGCTAATTGTGCCACCGAGCGCAACCACGTCACCCTGAATGTCTATTGATCCATGACTGCCTGCACCAGTCACAACAGTAAATGTGCCGCCATTACCAGTACTCGAGCCTGCCAAACCTAATCTAATCGACCCGGAACCAACCGTTGTGCTCGTTGTTATACTCACCGCGTTAGCTGTCGTATTTGCTGTATTGGCTGTCACTACACCAGTAGCTATCAAAGGATTAATTGTTATTGCCCCTGTTCCCGATACCAGGTGCACATCGCCCCCGGATAAAGTATCTGTCGGCGCATTTTGTGAAATATTCCCAGAACCATCAGCCGTCAAATTCACTGTCCCACCAGTCAAGGTAGCTCCTATGGCTATTGCACCATTGTGATCTGTCGCACTTAACGACAAAAGTCCAGTTGAGGCAAGAGCCGTTGCTGTGGTAATACCCCGATCATTGCTTACTGACAAGGCCGTCAATGTTGCGCCATTCGACCCGACACTTAAGGCGTAGCCGCTATTGAGTACAGTTGCACTCCCTGTCGTGTTCACTGTCAGGCTCGGTGTTGACGTGTTAATGCTCCCGATATTGCCAGAACTGGATTGCAACCAAATTGATGTTGCTGCCGTAATTGAGTTGTTCATAACGTCGGTGATGTTTCCGGTACTGGTCCGCAGGTCAAACGTGCCTCCGCTTGCCAGGCAATTACTGACAATGTCTACTGTCTGATTGTCTGTTATATAGACATTATTGGTCCCGCCCCCATTTGCGTTGGCTACCAAACTTGGCGCATGGATGACAATGCTGTTCCCTCCTGACGCTCCTATGCTCCCGGCTGTAGTCGACAAATTTACTGTCGCTGCCGTAATCGTGTTGTGCAGAGTGTCGGTGATGTTGCCAGCAGCAGTCAGCACCAGCGAGAATGTGCCACCATTTGCCACGCAATCATCGGCAATGTCCACCGTCTGATTGTCGGTTATATACACATTGTTGGTCCCGGCTCCGTTGGCATTGGCCACCAAATTGGGCGCATGAATAACAATGCTGTTGGCTCCTGTTGCTCCTATGCTTCCCGTATTTGTGGACAAATTCACTGTGTTTGCAGTAATTGCATAGTGACCCACTGAAGTAATATTACCGGCGGCTGTCAATACTAGCGAGAATGTTCCACCACTGGCCAAACAATTAGCGGCAATGTCCACTGTCTGATTGTCGGTTATATACACATTATTGGTCCCGGTTCCATTTGCATTGGCTATCAAATTAGACGTGCTAATAACAATGCTATGGCTACCAGTTGCTCCTATGCTTCCAGCAATAGTCGACAAATTGACTGTCGCTGCCGTAATCAAATTGTGCAAAGTATCAGTGATATTGCCAGCGCTAGTCGTCAGGTAGAACGTACCTCCGCTAGCCGAAGAGGTACCAGCGATGTCCACTGCCTGGTTGTCAGCAATGTAGACGTTATAGGACCCGGCTCCGTTGGCATTGGCTATCAAATTGGGCGCATGAATGATAATGCTGTTTGTTCCTGTTGCTCCGATGTTCCCCGTAGTTGTGGACAAATTTACGGTGCTTGCAGTAATTGCATAGTGACCCACATCAGTAATATCGCCAGAGGTCGTCAATCCTAGCGAGAATGTGCCAGAACTTGTTCCACAAGTACCGGCAATGTCCACCGTTTGGTTGTCAGATATGTTCACATTGTTGGAGCTGGCTCCGTTGGCATTGGCTATCAAATTCGGCGCCTGAATGGCAATGCTGAGACCGCCGCTCGGACCTATACTTCCATTGTTTGCTGTGAGCTGTACCGTCTCTGCTGTTAATGTGTAAGCGCCATTTCTGGAAATGTTCGCTGAGCCGGATCCAGTTGTATTCAGAATGATAGTCCCACCAGTCGCTGTCACATTGTTGCCAATGGCAATTGAGCCATTGGTAATAGTTGGCGGGATAACTGCTGCCTGTGTGACTAGAGAGAAGGTCTTGCCTAATCCCGCGCTCGAGGAGCCTGTAAGCAACAGATCTCCCTGGTTGCGCACGTAGATGTCGTCGTTGCCATTTGCTGTTAATTGAGTGACGTTGACACCGGAGAGATATGTAGTTCCCACTGATACATTGGTTCTGCCGGAACCGCTGGTGCTGCTCAACGCATCCAGATTAATCCTTCCTGCTCTCAGTGTTGCTACTGTCAAGGCTTCTTGCTGCGTGATTGAACCAGCCCCGGCACCACTAGAACTTGATCTCAGATCTATAAGCCCCCCACCGTTCACCTGCACAGTTGCACCCGTGTCAATTTGAATGCTGCCATTGCCGCTCGTTGTGTCCGGAGTTGTGAATAACGCGAACGTAGCTCCTGATGTCGCTCCGCTTTGTCCTTCTAGTGTCACTAACCCGCTACCCTGGACATACACACCTCCCAGGAGGCTCTGGGCAGTTAACTTCACGGGATTGACATGGTCTGTTCCATTGGATATCAGTATCGGAGTTCCTGAGCCACCAATATCTGCTGTGCATGGACTGCAGGTGGTGCTGCGCAGATCCTGGAGAGTTACAGCTCCTGCAGACAACGTATACGTTCCGGTGCGCTGTATGCCACCGGCACCACTGCCTGCTGATGTTGATGTTAATGTGATGCTGGTGTGTGGATTGCCACCTGCTTCTGCTATGTTGGCATCTACGCTTATCTGACCATTGCCTGAACCATTTACAGCTGTAATTAACGCCAGATTTGGAACTGACAACGTCCCAGCCCCACTGTTGAATACCGACACACTGGCATTTCCGGTTATGGTCAACTGCAGAAGATTACCGACATTTACTGTGGAACCTAAGGCAAACAACGTTGTGTCTTGCAGGGAGAGAACATACACTTTGCCGTTTGTTGCGTCGGGCGCAGACACGCTTAACGCGGTGCAGTCAACTTTTACGCTTTGTCCATTTGTCCCTATTGAGCCTGTGCTCCCTGCGCCTAAGTAGATTGTTGGTGCTGTAATTGTGCCACTTCCCTGGGTGATGCTTCCTGCAACTTCTAATCTGAAGAGAGAATGAGCAGCATTTGTCAGAGTGGTTGAATTATCGAATGGGCTGGTAACTTGTGCTAATGAAACATCTCCGTAACCGGCGATGTTAGCGAGGCTCTGAATATACACATTGGAGCTTGCTCCAGCTGCGTCTGCTGTAAGGCTGACAGTTGTGGCACCTACCGGCGTCTGCATTTGAATTGAATGTCCCGAACTCCCAAGCGAACCGCCAGTCGAATATAGAACAACTATAGGGGCAGCTATTTGTCCACTTCCTTGAGTGATGTCGCCCGTGGACTCAAGGTTAAAGGAATTAGTGGCCGTGTTACTGAGGGTGCCCACTGTAGCAAACGGATTCGCGACCGTCGCCAGCGCGACAGCACCGTTATTGCTTATAAATACATTGGTACCGTTTGCATGCGCTGTAAGAGCTGTTGATGCGCTTGTCAGCACTGGGGTTCCAGCTGCACCTATGCTCCCACCTGAAGAATAGAGAACAACCCTTGGAGCCTCGACGCTGCTTGCATCGAACTGTGTGATACTGCCAGTGGCAGCCAGGTACCACGCATAGGTCCCTTTGTTGATAATATCTCCACCACCGGCTACGCCCAAGGCAGTCTTGCCGCCGACGTCCTGCCCAATAGCCACTGCCCCAGTATTACTGATGACCACCCTGGCAGCATAATCCTCAGCTGTAAGCTCTGTCGATGCTGCAGTTAATATGGGAGTGTTAAGTAGGCCTATGCTTGCTGTGGAATACAAAGCAATAGTCGGCGCTGTAATGGTGCCGCTCGCTTGACTGATGCCGCCACCAACTGCAGCTAGATTGAACGAGGTGCCAGCGGTGTTAATTAGAATTGTCGGGCTCACATCAAATGGAGTGGCGACCTGTGCCAATGCTACTGCATTGTTGTTATTGATGTAGACATTAGCACCAGAGGCGTCCACCGTAAGACCAGTAGTGGCACCTGTCAATACTGGAGTCCCGGACACACCGACGCTCCCGCTTGAAGAATAGAGGACAATTGTTGGAGCAGTAATGACGCTGGCGTCCGCCTGCGTAATATCACCAGATGCAGCTAAGTTAAACGAGGTGTGAGCTGTGTTGGATAACGCTCCAAAGGGACTCGTAACAGCTTTCAACAGTACTGCGCCACTATTGTTGTAAACGTAAACATTTGAACTACTTGATTCAGCAGCTTCAGCTGTGACTGTGGCAGCAGAAGTACCACCATTTACAAGAACTGGCGCGCGCGATTCACCAATTGAACCGCCAGTGGAATATAGGACAATGTTTGGTGCTGAAATATTAGGAGTACCGCTACTAGACGCTTGAATAATATTGCCGGCTGTTTGGATTGCTACAAGAGCACCAGAGCCAGAAGCTGTGATGTTACCAGATACACCGTTGCCAGTTGTAGCGTTGAGATAAAAGTCATCTGCAGCCGAATCAGTCACAATGATTTGACCGCCAGTACCGGCTCCTGGGGCTTCCGCATCTAAGCCGGAGACCTGGATATCGCCACTTCCACCGATTCCTGTGGTTAGCGTTATGGTCCCGCCATTTCCTGAGCCATGCCCAGATGCAAAAATACTGCCGGCTACAATTGAAGATCCATGCATATTGACAGTCCCGCCATTCCCATCGCCTATCGGACCGGCGCTGGCGTTTAGGTCTGATCCATGTTGAGTAGTTAAGGACAATGGACCTTGATCAGCGTCGAGGGTAACAGTTGCACCATTACCGCTCCACACATTCATTGTGGGCGACTGTGTAATAGCGATACCTGTTGTTCCATTGTTCTTTATATACAATGATCCAGCTTGGCCGGATACTGTCCCACCAGAAATATCTATGGATAAGGCGTAGTTGTTGCCAGTTGCGGCACCAAGCCTAAAAGTGTCACCGGCTGTTGTAATAGATACTGCACCGCCTATTCCGCTTGTCTGAACAGCCTTGTCGGTAATAGCGCCCAGAGCGGCGTTTGCTCCTGCCTTGACTGTAATATTGGCACCGTTGGCTGTCAGGTTCCCGGTCAGAATTGACGAGGCAACCAGGGTTGCACCGCTTTGGAAATAATCAGATGGCGTATAGACACCAGTTGAACTGCCCTCGCCTATATCTTTTGTGCCACTGCCGGTTGGGTTCGGCGAAGCGGTGAGGATATTGATATCCCCACCGCTGTTGTTGGCACCACCGGTTGTATCAATGTTTCCAATTTGCACTGACGTGCCCCCACCGGTGCTACCGGCGACAGCTGTGACATAGCCGTTAATACCGCCTGAAGAACCACCAGATGTCACAGTCAGAGCATCTGGTAGTGCAACTGTACCGCCGTGTCCCAAAGCATCACCGTATGCAATTAGCGTAATATTGCCACCGTTAGCAGCACTCGGTGCGTTACTGCCAGTTGAGGTTAGTGACAGAATTGCATGGGTTCTTAAATTGATACTTCCATAATTGGTTGAGGCGCCGAGTGTCACGCTAGTGCCAGGATCTTCTCCTGTGACATTGGCGCCGGCAATCATGACGATGTTGCCACCGCTGCCGCTAGTATTGGCAGCACTAATATCCGCGTTGCTTACAGTTGCAGTGATGTCTCCACCGGAAACAAGGAGAATCCCGCCTGGTGCCACAATATCGGCACCTATATTGATAGGCGCTCCCGGGCTCACTTGAACAAACGTCACTGGATCTGCATGAACCGGCGCGGAAATCGTGATAGTTCCATTGGATAAGATGTGAAAATCGGCTCTGGCAATGTTCGTATAGCCATGTGTTGTTGGATCGCCTTGAAGTGTTACGCCAGCATTGGGTGAATTAACAACTACAGACCCGCTCCCAGCTTCGACAGTAAGTAATGTGGTGCTGCTACTGTTTATTAAGAAAGGCGCGCCGTAGCTTCCGATAGAACCGTGAACTGCCCCGGCTACAATAGTTGCAGCTGTCACAGACCCAGTTGGCGTAGCAATGTTGCCTACTGTTGCATTAAGAATTGCGCCCCCAGTAGTTGCACTTATCGCGCCAGCAAAGCTCATACTAGCTGCAGTTACCGTAATGTCATAGTTGCCGGTAACAGTAATGGCATCAGCGCTTACTGAGCCAGAACCATTGGTGGCAAATGTAATATTTCCACTAGCAGACAATGCATAGCCGGCAGTATTAATCGCACCATTGTTGTCAGAAGTCACTAGCGTAATGGCACCACCATTTACAGTGCTTGTTAGGGCTCCACCTAATGTAAGTGTTCCTGCATTGGAAAACCAGAATTCATTTAAGTTGCTCGAAGTATCAGTTATTGTTGAGCCAGTAGCACAAGTGTTAGTAACATACACATTGCCCGAAGTGAACGCATTAACCTGAGTGTTGATATTTGTGGCATTGGTATACACAGAAGAAATCACCGCGCCACTGCGCGAACCGATGTCTCCATCACCTGTTGTGAGGTTTACTGTAGTTGCTGTTAGCGTGCCAACACCGGTGCTTCTGGTTATGCTTCCTACGTCACCGCCGCCAGCAGCGTCAATAGTGAAAGTGATTGTATTTGCCGTAACGTTATCACGAATGTCTATTGAGCCATGACTACCTCCTGATGTTTGCAAAGAGAACGTGCCTCCAGACTGAGAGCTGCCTACCAACGGGCTAGATACAAGCGATACATCACCATTGGATAAAACTGACACATTGCCACTGGCACGCGCAGTAAGATTCGGTGACGAGATAACAATAGGAGTGCTAGTATCTCCCCCAACATTACCGTTGGACACATACAAGGCAACTGCACCACCAGTCGCAGTGCTGAGCGTATAGGCACCTCCAGGATTGGTAATAGAATTGTCACCGAGATATGATAGATTTGTCGTAATGAGAGCAATATTGCCACCAGTTACAGTGCTCGTTATATTGTCGCTCAGCGTAATGGGTCCATCATTAGAGAACATATAATCGCGCAAATTTGGTGTTGAATCAATTAACGTGCCATTTCCCCAATTTGCGATATAAACGTCACCGTGTGGACCGCCTGCATTGGTGTGGATAGTTGTAGCAACTGTATGAGCAAAATTTGCTGATTCGCCTATAGCACCATTAGCAGTACTAAAGTTAATGGTAGGTGCCGAAAGTAAACCATGCCTATTAACAATATTACTGCCTGCATAAAGTGTAATATTGCCGCCAGCTGCTGTGAGACCATTCTCTATATCTACATTACTGCCAGCACCAATTGCCTGGAGAACGATATTTGAAGCACTGACTTGCGTACCTGCCGTATTGGCAACAGTAATACTTCCAGTTGCGCCCAGTTGGAAATAGGCTCCGGCATGGTTGGTGCCTGTTAGGTTCACAGCACCTGCTTGGGTTATGTTAACGTTTTCGCCGGTGCTCGCAGTCAAATTTGTAGCTGCAGTGCCAACATTAATATAGCCATGCCCTGAAAGCAATGTAACTGTGGTCCCACTAATACTTGGGGTAATAATCTTCGAAACACTGGCATCTTCATTATTAGCTACGTAAGTGACAACATTGTGACCAACAAGACCTGCTACAACGCCCATTGGGTACTGACCAACCGTAATAGAGGCATCAAGTACTGCAGGAGAACTTGGGTTAATTGTAATAACGCTATTATTAAAAAGCTGAGGCACATAAGCCACAGTACCTTGGGGGTTGAATGCCAACCATTGTGCCCCATAAGGGTATGGCAGGGTGGTTGTGCTATTGTCTGCCAGTGTAATGACAGTAACGCTAGCGGAAGGATTAGCATTGTTAGCTACATACAGGAACCTATTTGTTGGATCAATTGTCAACGTGAGTGGGTCAGGACCTGCTGCAATAGGAGTTCCATAATAAGGACTATTTTGTAGATTAATCATTAGCACTGAAGCGCCACCATAATCGCTAACATAGGCTATGGTCCCTGATTGATTAACAGCGATTCCTGAACCACGGAAGCCAGCAGGCATATTGATATTGGAGGCTGGCTTAGGCGAGTCTGGAATTGATGAATTAATAACAATCAGTTGGTGATCAGCAGGCGTACCGTCAGGCAAGTAGAAGAGCAAGCCATCAGGGCTAAATGCGCCTTGCTGTAGCGAGTTGGCAGCGGAAGTCCCAACCGGATATGGATTCACAAGTCGAGTCTGCGAGCTTGTGTCAATAACTACAATATTGTCACCACTTGCAGAATTATTGTTCAGTACGTAAGCATAATGGTCCTTTGGATCCATTACAACTTGTACTGGTCCATCGCCAGACCCCATCGGAATGCTAGTTACTACACTGTCGTCTGACACGCGCAAAATGATTACTTCATGCCCCGTATAATCGCATACATACAAATATTGACCGTCAGTGCTGAGGGTTTCAGCCCCAATGGAGTTGGTTGGATAGGTTCCGATGGGAATAGTGCTCACCATGTTAGGAGGGGTAGTGATACTGCCGGTGCCATCTGCAGTCAATGTGACAGATACGGTGCCAGTTACATTTGCATTCAAAGTAATATTCCCATTAGTTAGTGTTGTTGTCGTTAGATTAACAACATTGCCCGTTATAGTTGCTGATGTAGTCGTTGTCAGATTCCCTGCCGCACTGACAGAGAATGTGCCGCCCGCCTGTGAAACTCCCGAAATAGTAAGTGCCTGATCATCAGCAACGTATACATTTGCATCATGTCCAGTCGCATTGGCAACAAGATTGGGCGCTGAAATATTGAACGGCAGTGATGTACTTGTACCTATACTGCCTGCTGTGTTGGCAAGATTTACTGTGTTTGCAGCAACAGCTACACCTGTTGCCGTTGTCAGGTCACCTAACGAGGTGCTGAGATAAAACGTGCCGGTGGACTGTGAAGATGCAGAAATAGTAAGTGCCTGATCATCAGCAACGTATACATTTGCATCATGTCCAGTCGCATTGGCAACAAGATTGGCAGCTGAAATATTAAACGGTAGCGTTGTACTTGTGCCTATATTGCCTGCTGTGTTGGCAAGATTTACTGTAGTTGCGGAAACCGTAACAGTGTTGTCTGTAGTCATGTTACCCGCTGACGTGCTGAGATAAAAGGTTTCGGTGGCTCCTGAGGCTCCAGAAATTGAAACGCTTTGATTATCTAAAATGTAGACGTTACCGCCAATACCCACTGCATTGGCAACAAGATGCGCAGCAGAAACTTTCAAAGGATTTGCTGTGTCGGTGCCTATGCTTCCGCTAACAGTGCTCAGATTTACGGTATCGGCACCGACTATCCCGGTTCCTGTCCCGGCTTCTGTCATACCTGAGTTTGCGACTACGGCAATTTGCGCGCCTGCGGCACTCGAGTGTATAAGTCCATCTGTAAGAGTGAGGCTGTCAACCCCTAGAGTTCCACTGCCTGGAAATGTTAGCGTACCTGCAATGTTTGCAGTGGAAGAGAAGTCGAGTTCAGCCAGGGCAGCATCTACAAACATTGTCACACTGCTCGGCAGGTTCAATGTGCTGAAGCCATCTGTTGGCACATTGGCCGACACAACAGTAAAGTTGCCGCCTGCTGCGCTATAGGTGGAACCATTCAATACTAGGTACTGCCCATACCCGCTACTGACCTGAACAAGTGCCACCTGCTCAGCTTGTGATATTGGATCCCCGTTCAATACACAAAGCGGCACATCATTCTCCAATATCGATAAGGCAGCACTTCCCGGCAGGTGTGTGTAGGTAGTTATGTTAGAAGTTGACGCAATAGTACGGTTAACCCATATATTTCCATGAAATGTTTCCATGTAACCTAAAGATCGATTAGAACCAGATGTAGCTATTACATCAAAACCGGCGTTACTGCCGACGATAGATGCCAAAATACCTCCGCCCCGGCCAGCCGTCAGGTCAAGATTGGCATTGTATTGCAAAGAACCGACCGCTCCTGTATTAGTTATTATTAGATGCAGCCCTGCTCCTGCTACCACTGAATAACCAGCAAACGGCGAACTTGTAAATGGATCAGACGGAGAAACTAGCGGTCCATATTGGGATGTGACTGTACCTGCGATGGTTACTGTTTGTGCAGCAAGTGTTACTGTCCCGCCAGCCGTAACACTCATTGTTGTACCAACGCCGTTTTGACCAAATAGTCCCCCACCATATGGAGCCCCGCCACCCCAAACAACTCCGCCACCACCTTGGCCTATTTGTCCTGCCTGCGAATGGCTATAGGGATCTTGGCAACAACCTGCTGCCCCAGGACCGAAGAAGCCACCACCGCCACCACCACCATATGCATTAGCTCCTCCGCCACCAAATAAACCACCACCGCCGGGTCCGCCATCACCACCGCCGCCTCCTCCTCCCAAGCTTCCGCCACCGGCACCAGTACCACCGCCTGTATTCGTTTGGCCAGTACCGCCGTCAGCAGATAGAATTGGACCATCGACCACAATGGAACCTACGGTTGCAGTCAATGTTACATTACCTCCGGTACCCCCGGCTCCCCCGGCTCCACAGCAGTATGCACCACCACCACCACCAGACGAGTTGATATCGCCGCCAGCTCCACCAACAGCGCTTACGTGTATATTGCCGGCAATTGAGTTGACATTGACTGCAGCTCCATTACCCCCGATACCTCCAACTTGCCCGTCTGGAGTTCCACCACCGCCGCCACCACCGAAGGCACGCAAGAACCCCGTCGATATGTCACTGTCCCCATTTATAGTAATAGAGCCCGCGTTCTGTCCAGGATTGCCTGGATGAATTCCGCCTGGCGGAACAGTCCAAGCTGACCCACCGGCGCCAGAAGTATTGATGTTGCCTGTTGTTATTGTGCCACTACTTGCATTTGAACCAGCAAATGCAAGTAGCGTTATGTTTCCGCTGTTTGTCTCGAGATTAACTGCTTGCATATTGATGCTGCCGCCATAGATTGATGCCGCAGCACCTGCAGTCCCGGCAGACAATGTTATAGCTCCACCTGTTCCGGTCACATAAGCATTACTGACTAAAGAGGTGTAAAAATTGATATTGCCATCCACAGTAACAGACACTGCGTTAGCAGGAGAAGCACTAATGACAGCCGGCGCCACAAACGTGATGCTGGTGTTGCTTATACTGCCTGAAACAGTGCCGCCTCCCTGAATGGGGCCCAAAGTGACGCTCGTCCCAGAAACGACAATCGGCACCAGGTTATTGAAACCAAAATTGGCATCTCCTGAAAGGGTAATTGTTCCTGTATTAGAGAAGCTAGCAAAACCACCGCCTGGAATTTGCTCAGGCAATAGGGGGGCGCTCGAGCAATTGCTGCAGCTATTGTTAACAGTGGTGTATGTAGTTGGCAAAGCACCCAATGTCTCAATAACGCCAGGATTGGTGCCAGGGACTGTTCCAATGGTAACCTGTCCGCTAATCGGGATAAGCTGAACGTTATTTACAGTACTCCCCGCACTGGCGGTAGTTATGAGAATCTGTCCCAGGCTGTTCAAGCTGGTACCGCTAGCGCCAGTAGTTAGCGTCCCACCAATAATTGCTCCGCTACTGGTATCGCCAGAACTTAGATAAGCTGAACCACCTGCCCCACCACCAGCTAAAGCAGTCGAAAGCGAGCTGCCCAATCCCAAGTAAATAAACCCGGTTGCAACTATAGCTAAATTACCACTAGTAGTTAAACCGTTAGTCTTAACATTTAAGTTAGTTGCACTTGTTGTCAGATTACCACCAACAGCTACAAGAAGAATGTCCCCGCCGGTTGCGCCGAACGCAGTAGAGATATCGCCACCCAAGGTCAGGTTCCCCGACATGGACACCAGTGAGACCTTCCCACCAGCAATAGACACACCACTATAGGGCGATGAGGCAAAGGCGCCTCCCCAGTTGCCAACCTTGCCGCTTATGCTTACTGAACTCCCAGAAATTGTGATTCTTCCGCTAGTTCCAGCTGCACCGCCCGCAGTGGTATAGGGAGGGGAACCTCCGCCTGGCTGTCCAACGTTGCCACCTGAGGCAGCGCCACCATATACGCCCGGATGTCCACCAATTCCAAAGGGTCCGCCAGTTTGATACCCCGTCCTATATGAAGAATATCCGTCCCCACCTTGTCCTGATGTACCACTAGGGGCATTATCGCCGGATCCTCCGCTACCAAGTCCTCCACCGCCACCAGACTTACCATTATCAGCTCCACCACCGCCGAAAAAGCCTCCACCGCCTGCTCCAGTATCAGAACCACCACCGCTGCCACCAAAGCTTCCGCCCCCTCCAGCGCTCCAGGCACCACCACCACCACCGCCTGCGGCTAGAATTGGACCATTAAGTGAAACAGCCCCTGCAGCACTAACGCTGATGAGCCCTGCAGCACCTCCGGCACCGCCAGCGTTCCGACCACTACCACCACCGCCACCACCAGACGTGTTTATGTCAGCGAAAACTGTAATACCACCGTTATCCGAAGTCAGCCTAATAGCTCCACCATTACCGCCAGCCCCACCGTCATTCCCGGTGCCAGGAGTGGGGATAAGACTGATGCCGCCACCAGCTCCCCCACCACCGTATGCGCGAAGGTACCCTACTTGAATAGAGTCAGATGCGTGTAATGCAATTGCCCCAGCTGAACCACCCGCTGGCGCTGGGTGGGAGGCAGTACAGCATGCTCCGCCAGCGCCTGACGACTCGATGTTATCCAGATGTATGAAACCTGTCGATCCGGTAGCCCCAGTGTGAGCATGAGCCTCAACGCTTACTGTGCCACCATTAGTCAGTAAGCTTACGTTACTCAAATTGATGTTCCCACCGGAACTGCTGACACCCGTTATTGTGTATTCAGAAGAACAATCGCTGCAAGGTATAGAGCTTGGCGGAGGAGCAGTACAATTTGGGCAATTAAATGTGACACCTGCAGCTAAAGTAACATTCCCACCAGAAGCCACACTAGAGGTAGCGTCTATCGTAGTAGGTAATCCTGAATATGTTATGTCGCCGCCCGAAAGAGCAACAAAATCATCACCGACAGTACTAAACAATGTGCTAAAACCAGCTAGATCCAAAGCCATGCCACTGTCCTGTGAGTAAATCAGTGGGTCGCCAGTTAACGCCAGTTTTTCAACTTTAAGTCCACCTTCTTGGGTACCAAGAATCAAGTCGCCCCCGCTTACCTCAACTCCACCGCTGATACGGTCCGTCTGCACGGCTATGTGCCCGTCGGGGCTATTGAAAGCCACAGTATCACCAGAGAGAGAGCCACCCATTACAGACAGATTTGCCTTCGAAATGACTCTGCCATCGCTAGCAAACGTAGTTCCAAGCGTTTCGAACAATAAACTATTTTTGGCGGCAATCGTACCTGTCAGGTTATTTACTGTCAAAGTGTTGCCAATCAAATTCTGAATTGCCACGGCTCCTGACAGTGCCTGAATTGTTCCTGAGTTGATAAGTGACGCAGTATTAACACTCAAGTTGCTTAGCTGAGAAGCAATGAGTCCCTGGTTGGTAATGTTGGCAGCCTGTAAATTAACGTTGTTAGCAGCTTGGATGATCGGGTTAGAACCAGAGAAGCCATTTGGTAGTGCATTAACAATTGACGCACCGGCAGTAAGGTTAAGATTGCCAGCACTTGTTATCGCGCCGGCATTAACAATATTGTTAATGGCATTCAACTGCATACTTAAGTTTGAAACTAAGTTAGAGAACCCAGCCAGCCCGCTACTCGGCAGCACAGTTGTCAGAAGAGCACCTGGCTGATTGTATATATTCAGGGCGTTGATGCTGGCGGAGGTAATTGCTGGATTATTCGTTACAGCATAAAGGGTTCCGGCATTTGTCAGGTTTCCCGAGAGATTCAGTCCACCACCCTGGCGGACCACGTCAATAGCCGTGACACCCTGCGGTACTGTGAGGCTGGCAATGTGCTGAGCCAGGCGTGGAGTAATGACCATACTTCCACCAGTAGCACTGCCCGAAGCTCCAATTATGATTGACTGAGCGCCTGTGCGCAACACTTGTGAAAGAGCAACAGCCTCGGCTGATGTCAACATGGTGGTAGGGGTTACGATCTGTTTCTGTCCATTGACAACAATTGTCGTAGGTTGGAAGTTATGTAGCTTTCCAGCAGTGACGCTTTGAGCAGTTGACGAGAGGTCTAGATTAACTTGACGAGGGTGCTGAGTTGCCGGCGTGCTTGAAGTCTGCACCGAGGAGCTCGGCGCTTGTGGCGGCTGGTTAGTTGATGCACTTCCAGGCGTTACAGGGTTGGCAAGAATTTGGCTTGGGCAGATCAACTGCAGACAAGCCAATACTGCAAACAACACTGGAGCCTTGTGGGCTCCAAAACGTATGTGCCTCATTTTACCCCCGAAGACCTTTAGAAAGATCTACAACCCAAACATGCCTGTTCTCGAATAGAGAACAAGCTGTTCCGAACAAGTTTCCTCTTTGGCTGTTAGCCATTCGCTGTCCCTATAACGGCAGCTCCAAGATTCTGAAAACGATAACCAGAGTAATCCCAATTAATATCTAATCATATCTTATGTATTATATAATGATCAATCTGTGTTGATTCTCTTGCCTGTTCTACAGGCAGCTCTGGTGCAGCATATATTTCTGCCGGCTCATCCAGGCAGTTGATAGAGCCCGTTGCAACTAAATCCAGCCCTTGCGAAAAGCAATAAGAGCTGCTTGCGTACGATCGTGCACATCCAACTTCTCAAGGATGTGCACAATACAGGCTTTCACTGTTCCAACGCTTATATAAAGCTGTGCCGCAATGTCCTGGTTAGACATGCCTTTGCCAACAAGCATCAAAACTTCAGTTTCGCGTTTTGATAATGGATTTTCTGACACAGTTGCACTGGAGTCAGATGCCGGGGCACTGGTTGCAGACAGCATCATATTTTTTTCATTAGATTGGCGACAGTAGGATCAAGATATGTAGAGTCTTCGATTACGGCTGTTATAGCAGTAGAAAGCCTTTTGAATTCAAGTATCTTGCCACAAAAGCCAGAAGCCCCGGCAGCTAGGGCTGCAATGATCTCGGCTTCATTGTAATGTCCCGAAAAGATAAGGATTTTCATATTAGGAAATTGTGCTTTAATCTGCTTTGTAGCCTCAATTCCATTACATCCAGTAAGCCCAATGTCCATTATTATGAGGTCAGGCTTTAGCTGTGCTGCCAAACGCACTGCCTCGTTGCCATCGCCTGTTTCTCCAATAATAAGAACGTTGTCGAGATCCCCTACCAGAGCATGTACTCCAGCACAAACAATTGGATGGTCCTCTACGAGCAACACCCGGGTTGTAATGTTTGGCATTTCTTGTTACATCTTTATCTCTACACCAGTCCGATCTTACCATCAGGTTGCTCTGTAGTGGATATAACAAATCGCCTTGCTAGCTGCCATTGGTGCCCAAAAACCAGGTTCTGGCAGCTGTGTCTCAATTGGTAAGTCAGGCAGCGCCTGACACAGGAAGGATATCAGAGGAAATCTGCTTAGTTTGAATTGGAGATAACATCATACCATTTAGATTAAGGGTTGGCTTCATTAGGGCGTTTGGAATCGGGCTGGAGGGTAGCGCTGTCCGTACTGTGTTGAGTGGAGCGTAAGAGGGGCGGCTCTCGAGCCGCCGCTACGCATTCTCCACCACCGAACCAAGAAGGCACTCAACGGTTCATAGTGTGTGGCATCAAGAGTTCTTGCGAGCGGCAATTCAGATCAGAGGAAATCTGCTTAGTTTGAATTGGGACATAAATATGTTCGGCTTATTAGCAGCTGGGAGTTGGTGCTGGCTAATGCCGGCACTTTCAGGCGGTTGCCCTGAGGGTTCCAGGTTGCAAACATGTGGTTTTGAGCGCAGAGGCTCCCGGGAGGAAAGGTCATGAAGTTCTTCCAATAGCATCGGAATGAGGGGTTCAATGGGTACTGTTCTTTCCAACAATCTGCTCAATCTGCTCAATCTCTGACGCACAGATAGTTCATCCTCTGGGCTAAGATTATGTTTTTCAACCATTGAATTAATATCTTCAATAGTCTGCTCAAGCATCTCCACAACCGACTGTAAGTCATTCGTCAGTAATCTGTTTTCTTCATTACACTCATTGTCCATGACTTTCTTCACTCCTGACATGTTGACTACGGAAGCCTTTCACCAACTAACACATACAAGTTGACGAGGTGGCAATGTATTTCTGATAGACACTCTTTAAAGCTATGTTTTCAGTGTGTAAAACAGCCTGGCTGAGTTGTGGTTCCAGCGGATTGTACAACTGTTCAAAGGTCTTCTGAGGCATACGAACTTTCCCGGAAAACGGAACTATCACTTCATAATCACCATCATCAGTCCTTCTTGCTAATGCAGTTACGGCCTCATTGCGAACTGTTTGCATCTTGCCCTGGCTGTCCTGCGTATTCTTCCGTCCCGAGAAGATATTCGTTAGGAAATGATTGAACCTTAGTTTGAGAATCTCAAAATATAGCGGAGTAACTTTTAAGCTTATTAATGAGCAATACATATAGATAACCCCCTAAAGTCCCATCAGTGCAGTCTTTCGTCTGCCGCCATCCACCATCTCTATCGTGCTACAGCTGGATGCTCTTGCCTATTTATCACCTGGATAGTTCTGGGCGCACTGAGATAGCCAGGTGGCTAATCTGTTAGCCACCTGGCTATCTCATTTGACGTGCCCAAGGCAGGACATTTACGGCAATTTTGCGTCAAACTGCTGTTGGGTGCACCGGCAAGACTACTCTTACGGCGATGTCCCGGCCGTAGTTGAAAAGTTTGATGATCCCCTCCAGGCAATGCCTGGTAAGGTTTTGAATGCGAAAACGAAACCTATTTTAAAGAGGATCACCAATGAAGAAATCATCGAATATAAAAGCTATCCGTGTCAATGAAGAAAACGGACAGGAACGCTCGGCCGTGGCTTTTGACCTGAAGGAAGTGGATCTTAGCGCTGTTATTAGGATGGGACTGCAGGACTTCATATCCGAGGTCGGTATGCTGGCTGTGAGGCAGGTCATGGAGGCAGAGGTCGAGACCTTAGCTGGTGAGCGGTATTCGCGCTTGCCTGGCAAGATCGCTCATCGCTGGGGTTCGCAGGACGGAATAGTCTACGTGAATGGGCAGAAGGTTCCTACAACGCGACCGCGAATCATGCGGAAGGCGAAGGCTGGTAGGAAGCAAGAGATCGAGCTCCAGAGCTATAAGGAGTTCTCGAAGCCGGACGCGATGAACGAAGCGATCATGGCGAAGATGCTTGCCGGTGTGTCCACGCGAGACTATGAAGGAACCATTGACCACGTCCTGGACGGGCATGGCATCAGTCGAAGCGCGGTGAGCCGGAGGACAGTTAAAACCGCAGGCAAGCGCCTTGAAGAGTTTTACGCCAGGCGCTTCGAGGACCACGAATTTGTAGCCATCATGATCGACGGCATCGGCGTAGCGGATATCGACAACATCGTTGCTCTGGGAATCGACGTGTGGGGCAAGAAAACTGTCCTCGGCATAAGGCAAGGAGCCACGGAGAACACAAAGGTGTGCACCGAGCTGCTGGAAGACCTGATCGAGCGAGGTCTGTCGCCTGAAGGAGACTACTTGTTGGTCCTGGATGGCGCCAAGGACTTGTCTAAGGCAGTAAAGAAGCTCTTCGGAAACCATGCCCTCATACAGCGATGTCAGGTCCACAAGCGACGGAACGTCGCAGACAAGCTCCCAAAGGAGCACCAGACCAGAATCGACAAGCGACTTTCTGCAGCCTACGGCATGAACACGGAGGCCGACGCGCGCAAGGCTCTCGAAGCTGTCTTTGATGAGCTGGTTGCGCTCAACGAGCCGGCTGCCGGCAGTCTGGCTGAAGGCATGGAAGAAACGCTCACGGCACACAAGCTCGGACTGACAGGTTACCTCAAACGCACTTTGTCTTGCACCAATTGCATTGAATCGATGTTTTCAATGTCCAGGCGGTATAAGCGCAACGTCAAGAAATGGAACGGGTCAGCGCATATAGAAAGGACAGTCGTCGTCAGCCTGTTGGAGGCGGAAAGACGATTTCATCGGGTGCAGGGCTATCGAGAGCTGAAAGAACTGCAAGCAAAGATCAAAAAGTTACGTGCCACCACTTGCAATACTAAAGCCGCGTGATAAGATACTGAAGGACGAAATCACAATGCGCACCCAAAGCCATGATCGTCAAATTTCAACTAGCATAGAGACATTCCCCTCTTACTTGTCTTCCACGTCTAAGGCTGTAACAATGTCCTGCAAAGCAAGGAAGCTGCTCTGCAATTCTTCTGCAATCCTGCAGGTGTCTATCCACTTACCATGTGCTGCTGCCGTTTCGAGCTTGATACATAAATCAGTCATTCTAGATGAACATATCGTACTGCATGAACCTTTGAGAAAATGTGCTGTTGTTTCTAACTCTGTCCGCTCTTTATTCTTTAGCGCTGTTGCAATCTTTTCTAGTGTGGCTGGCGTTAAGGAAAGGAATTGAGCTAGCAGCTTCTTCTGCCACTTCGGCTTAAAGGCAGCTTTTAACGCCGGCAGGTCAATTACTGGCAGTGCCTCAGCAGAGCTAGGAACATTATTAACATTTATAGCTTTTTTTGGCAGCCATTTTTCAATCACTTTCCTGAGCAAGTTCGGATCGACAGGCTTGCTTATGTAGTCGTCCATTCCGGCAGCAATGCAGCGCTTACGATCACCCTCCATGGCATGCGCAGTTACGGCGATGATTGGAGTTTTACGGCCACTAACTGCTTCTGCCTGACGAATCTGCTTGGTCGCAGCGAATCCGTCCATTACTGGCATCTGGCAATCCATAAGTATCAGGTCATACACATTTGTGGATGCTGCAGTTACTGCTTCTTTGCCGGTGCTTGCACTGTGGGAATCAAATCCGAGTTCGTCCAGGTACATTTCAGCTACCTGTTGATTTAGTGGGCTGTCTTCTGCAATCAGGACCAGCCCTCCGTCCGCTATCGTATCTGTGAGCTGTTGAGAATCAACAGCTGGTTCTGCGACAAGTTGCCCTTTCTCGCACACAACTGCCAGCAAAGTATTCAGAAGCTGTGATTGCTGTACAGGCTGCGTTATAAAAGTATCTACACCTAATTTGCGTGCCTTCTTTTCCAGGCTGGCTGTGTGATATGGAGCGAGTAGAATGAGCTTTGTTTGTCTGATTGCCAGATCGTCGAGAATCTCTGAAGCCAGTTCAAGTCCATTCTGTTCTGCTGTGAACAGTCCGAGGATTGCTACGTTATAGGAATCGCCATCAACATAGGCTTGCCGGAGCTGTCGCAAAGCATCGTGCATATTTAATGCCATGCTACTGCGAAGACCCAGGGCGAGCATGTAGCTCTGTAGAATCTCTACTGCTGTGGGATCATCGTCAACGAGCAGAACTCGTACACCCTGCAACTCAGCTTGTGTCGTGAGAAGTGCTGCTTCTGTTCGGCGTTTGAACGGAATCTCCAACCAGAATGTCGACCCTTTTCCTTTTACGCTCTCGACACCGATGGTTCCGTTCATCAATTGAACCAGGCGCTGAGAGATACTGAGTCCTAATCCAGTACCACCGAACTTTCTGGTAATGGACCCATCTGCTTGAGAAAACGGGTGGAACAGATATTGCAGTTCATCTTTTCCTATCCCTATCCCAGTGTCAGTTACAGAGATACGCACACTGACCAGATCCTCCTGGATCGATTGACTGACAGCTCGCACCACGAGTGAGCCCTGTTTCGAAAACTTAATAGCATTAGAAAGTAGATTGATCAGTATCTGCTTTAGTCTCAGTGCATCGCCGCGCAGTATTTTAGGCAAGTGAGGGTCAACAAGTGCCAGTATTTGCAGGTGTTTTGTCCCTGCCTGTATAGCCAGGAGATCACAAGTATTCTCTACAACAACTGCTAGATCAAAGTCCACATCTTCAAGATTGATCTTTCCCGCCTCAATCTTGCTGAAGTCCAGAATGTCATTGATGAGGGCATGCCCCAAAGCTAGTTGAAAATTGAGCGATCTCTCCCAGGACTAAGCCTGGTATTGTTTTTGGTGACTAAACTAAAACCAATTGGAGAGACCGCATGAAGAAATCATCAAACAAAAAGTCTAAGAATGTCAAC
>CAILLX010000095.1 GCA_903835185.1 uncultured bacterium
GGCTTTACGCCAGAACTGCTCTTTCGCAACATCGCGTCTTGACGGACGAGCCATTCATCAACTCCCGTGGTTCACCAATCACCATGATTAAACACTCGGTTGTGTTGGCATTCAAGGATGTGGTTCGTGCAACGCTCTCGAGAGATCAATCAAAAATATGGTCTGGATAGCAGCGGCAGTCCGAAGTATATCAGGAGTGCTGATGGTCTTCTGGTAGAGAATTCTGCTACCGCCCGGGAAGAGATCCGTCGCACGATAGAGCATACTAACTGAGCTTCCGCCGGATGAAGATTTACTCCGCCCACTGCGGTGCTGATGCTTCCTTGACCTTGGGATTGGTCGGCTGTTCTGCTTGTTTCTGCGCCTGCACAGCTTTGATGAGAGAAGCAATATCATCCATAAGATCAAGGTCTCGCTTGCCAGGTCTAAAGTTCAATTCACGATTGAGCTGCCCCAAGCGATCTGCGAGATGCATCTCTGGAAATGTTTGCCCATAAAGCTGCATCTCGCACCAACCCACTTTGGCCAACATCTTGGCCGTTGGCGGCGGTGGGGTGGCCGCGTGCACAAGCTGATCTTCCTGATGCCTTTCCATGCTCGGCTCAGGTTGCGGACTTGCTGCTGGAGCTCCACGCATATGCTGCCCGCCTGCTTGCCTTCCAGGTCCCATCCCTGGTCCCATATTACCCACGCCAATAGGACCTATGCCAGCCATTCCCAAAAGTGAATTACCAACAATTGAGAGAATCTGCTTGGGCAAATCAGATCCCTTCGAAGCTCCTGCCGGTGCAGCATCCTTTCTCTCAGGCTGCTCATTTGAGCTTTTGTGCAGCTTCTTTTCAGCATACCGCTCAAGAGCCTCAGTCCTTTCGCTCAGGTCAGTACTAACAGATGGCTTGCCGAAAGCCTTTGTCTCCATCCTGGACAGGCGTACAGTCAACTGCTGCCCGACATAGCTGCATCCCAGAATAGCCTTCTCGAGACCAGTGACATGAGGATAGAGATCAGTACCAGCAGAACTATCTGCCTGTGAACTGGCATCTGGGTCAACCATGCTTGTTTCTTCTACATCAGGCTGAGAATAATCCTGCGGCGTAGCTATCTGGCTGGTGGCATGATTGCTGCTTTCAGCCGGAGCAGTTTGTGCTGTTGCAGCCAATATTTGCACCACCCGTTGATCCAGTTCACCACTGGAAGCTTCGCCAAAGACAAGCTTCTCCAGACGCTGCACTCGCACATCAGCAGACTCAGCATCAGAGCTGTGTCCGAAGTATCTCTGCTCCAGCTGCGCCAGTTTTTGCAAGCCCCCTGCCTCAACGGCTCGCGCCGTCTTGCCAGACGAGCACAAGAAAGCTAACAGAACCAAGAATGAGCAACCTATAATCCGCACCAGTACCACCTGCCCATGAGTGCGCAAGGATTGTACCATGACAACCCCATGATAGTTGACTTACCACTTAAAATTGAGCTCTTCTATAACAGAAACCTAATGCTCACTAAGTGCTGCTTTCTCTGCAACGCTGCGCTCGCGCATTAATAAGGCACCGGCAAAGCAGCTCTTGACACAAAGGGAGCAACCGATGCACCGGGAAGGGTCTGTGACCGGGTGCCGGTCGGCATCGAGCGAGAGGGCCTGATAGCCGCAGCCGCGCACACAGTTGCCACAGCTTTGACAGAGCTCAGTCTCCAATGCCGATACCAGCTTGCTAGCGCTCAAATCCTCGAAAGCAGTGATCGGATTGGGAAGTGCTCTGCCAATTAACTCAGCGACCGATCCGATGCCATGTTCATACATAAAAAAGCTCAATCCGGAGCTTAGTTCCTGAATTACATTGAGTCCATATTTCATGACTACAGTACAGACTTGAACGGTCTGAGCTCCCAGAGCCAGGAAATGGGCTGCATCTTCATAAGACATGACTCCACCATTTCCTGAAATCGGAATACCAAATGCAGATGCATTGGCAATGGTGAGAAAACTAATGGGCAGAATCCCTCTGCCGCTCATCCCATAAATAACTCCTTCATCCCAACGTCCTGCTCCTTCGTGGCAGCGGAAAGCCATGACTGGAAATGAATTAGCCAATGTAACACCGGCTTTGCAATTCGGATACTTTGCCAGAACGTTTTTGATTGCAGACATAACCGGTTTGATTGAAGTGACGGCAGCAGTAAGCTTGAACAGTTTTGGGATCTCAGGATCACTCACCTGCATGACCCAATCAACAACCTTAGCTGTAAGCGCAGGACTCTGCGAGACGATATCACCTTCGGTACCATCTCCACCTTGCGGACACGACAAGCTGTATTCAATTGCGCATGCACCAGATCTCTCCAGTTTCTTCGTGTTTGATTGCCAGACCAGTTTGTCGTTTTCATCCGCGCCAGTTACCGGTCCACCTGTAGACCCGATTGTAAGCCGCTCGGGAAACAGCTTGCGCAACTGTCCAATCTCGGCACATACTCGCTCTAAAGAATGCCCGGAGACATTGTCACAATTTCCATAAGTCTCCGGCTCAAAGACATTTATGTAGGCTGCTGGGATATGAACAGGAATATTATCAAAGGCAGTTTTTAAAACTGCCCCAGCCCAACCTGCTTCATAAGCGCACTTAACCTGCTCAAATCCGTCAGTATGCGGCGAGGCAGAGATGATAAACGGGCTGGAAAGTGGGAACCCGAAAAACTCTGTTGCCAGACTAACAGGCAAAGGGCAGACTCCGCCAACCTCAACTGTACTCTTTGTCTTGCTTTGCACTCCTGGTCCATGAAGATTGTCTGGAACAACCAGACCGTTCAAAACTAGATCAATCTCCAGCGCAGCATTCTTCCCAGCGGCAACTGCCTCCACAACTGTGCCTGAAGCAGAGAGGCAGTCTCCGGCATAAAACATCCTGCTATTGTGTTCTTGAGCACCATGCCACGCAGTACCAATCGCCATAATTACACAGTCAAATCCTGGTCTGACAACACTGGTGCCGGCAATATCTCGGAGCGCTGCAGCTCCTTGTGTTCCAGCAGGTTGTTCCAGCTTCACTACAGACAAGCTCAGTCTTCGCGGCAGCCCTGACTGCTCAGCAGCAATCGCCTCCAGCCGCGTGCGCGTTGTTATATCAATCCCATGTTCAATCAAAAGATCTCTTTCAAAAGAAGTCAGACGCATTTCGCCATAAGTTCGCCGAACGAACATCTCGACAGAAGCCGCGCCCAGTCTCTGCGCCGACGTTGCACAATCAGCAGCAACAGCCCCGCCACCGATGACTGCCACTTTAGCTCCTGGACCGACATATTGTCCGGGCTGGTTGAGATAAACGATGGACGACACAGCAAGATTTTCACCAGGGATTCCCAACTGGTTCATCTCCGGCTCGCCGACTGCCACAAGCACGGCATCATAGCCTGCCTCAAGCAAAGACTCAGCATCATCTATCCTTGTGCCAAATTTGGTTTCTATGTCTCCCAGACCAAGGACAAAATCGATATCAGCTTGCAAGCTCTCCTTGGGAAATCGATAATCCGGGATACTGCGACACGCCCCGCCAGCACCTTCTGCCGTATCAAAAAGAGTAATGTGATAACCACGCCTGGACAAAACAGCACAGGCTCCCAGTCCGGCCGGACCAGCACCTACTATGGCTACTTTCCTACCATTTGCAACAGGCTTGGAAATCGCTGGCAACGCCTTCAATTCACGGGACAACTGACAGACAGCTGCCTGAATCCTGGGAATTTCTACCGGTCGATCAAAAGTCTTGCGCGCGCAAGCAGCCATGCAGAAAGTGTCCGGACAGAGAACTCCACAGACATGACCAAGCGGATTGTAGCTCAATATTTGCAAAGCAGACCTTCCATAGTCCGATTTTCGTCCCTGTCTGGCAGCGGCAATAAAGTCAGCTGGAGAGCAGTCTACCGGGCAAGCAGCACGGCAAGGTTTCTCTTCACAGTTTTCGCACCGATCCATCTCAGAGTGAAGCTGCGCCTTGGAATAGTACTGGTAATCTTTCAAAATGCCTCCCAGAGCGCTTTAGCTAGCTCCCGCGCACGTGCCAGCAGACGCTCCTCGTCGATATCCAGCTGGAGTTTCTTATTCTTCATAAGAATCCGGCCGTTAACTATGGTCGTATCGACAGCCGACTCAGCCGCTCCAAAACATATATGCCCCAAAAGCGACCGGGAATCCAAGGGGGTTGGTGGATCATAATCTATGACAATCAGATCTGCCGCCGCCCCCTCCTCTATTCGTCCCAGTTTCTTGTGACACCAATATCGATCCGCAATCCGAGCGTTATTCACAAGCAGGGCTGTCAGCGCTTCGCTAAAACCGGCGGCAGGATCCTTGCTATGCAACTTTTGCAGCCAGGTAGCAACTCGCACCTCTTCAAGCATATTGCAGGTCATGGCATCTGTCCCCAGTCCTACACAAATCCCCTTACCCGCCATAGCAACTATATCGGCAACGCCTACAGCGTTGTTCATATTGGACTGCGGGTTGTGCACAACTTTAGTACCACTTGCTGCAATCAGCTCTTGTTCCTGTTCGTTCACATGCACACAGTGCGCGAAGATAGAATTCGGTCCGAGGATTCCCAGACGTTGGAAGCGCTCCACAATCGAGCTGCCATAGAAACTTCGGCAGTGCTGTTCATCACTTTCAGCTTCAGCCACGTGCACATGAAATCCGCTCCCCAGGGCAGCCGCCTTCTCAGCAGCAGAGGACAACGTCCGATCTGAAAGGGTAAAAGAAGCATGCAGACCGAAGAGCGCTCTTACAAACGAGTCTCCTGTAAGAGCCCGCCGCTGACACTCTTTGATAAATTCCTCATTCTCAGCAATACCCTCGCGAGCAATCTCCGCTCCATCACGATCAGACACTTCATAAGCAAGACAGGCTCGTAGCCTTGCTACTGCAACAGCATCACTTATACATGCTAAAGAGCCTCTGAGCGCATTGGGGCTAGCATGATGATCGATGAAAGTTGTGGTGCCATGTCGAATCCCGCCAATCAAGGCAACAAGTGCACTTACATAAACAGCTTCCAGGCTGAGAGCTTTGTCAAGTTTCCACCAGAGATTCTCAAGAATTTCTTGAAAATTGTGAGCCGGTCTTGTCTTATAGAGCCCGCGAGCAAAGGTGCTGTAAAAATGCATGTGAGCATTTATGAGCCCGGGCATCACCATACGCCTGTGAGCATCCAGCTCGGTGACGTGAAGATCCCTGAATGTGCCGAGCGGAGCGACCTTAGCAATCAGTCCATTTTCAATTAGGACGCCATGATCTTCCAGGACCCGACCGCCGTCATCCAGAGTGACAATCATGCCGTTCTTAATCAGTAAAGAACTCATGACCCGCAGCTGATCAGTATCTGTTGCGGTAGTGTTGCATAAAAGGCGATAGCCTTCATCATGTCATCGACTTTTATGCGGTCGTTAGTTGAATGAGCATCCTCTTCCATTGCCGGACCAAAGCCGATGGTAGGAATGCCCAGCTGTCCCATGCTGGAGACGCCATTAGTACTGAAAATCCACTTGCTTATTTCAGGAGTACGTCCCAGCACCGCGGCAGCTGCCTTCACACCAGCCTGCACCAGTTTGTGCTCTTCAGGCAATACCCAGGTCGGATAGTATTTTTCAGTTTCAAGAACCTTGCCTTTATACGAAGGAGTGTTGTACTGCAAGATCTCTACTGTCATTTTTTCAGGATCAAAGCTGGGCAGCTCTCTAATTTGACGGACAGCAAGCTCTTTATCCTCACCATGAGTCAATCTGCGATCTATATGGATATAACAGCCATCCGGAACAGCACAAAGACTGGGAGTATCACACGAGATATGTGTCACAGCACAGGTTCCTTTACCGAGGAAAGGATCACTTGTCAGACGTTCGTTTAGTTTTTCAATCTCTGCCACTAGACGGTTCATGCGATAGATGGCATTGTCACCACGTTCTGGAGCAGATCCATGACAAGACTGCCCACGAGCAGCAACCCGAATCTCCATCCGCCCCCGATGCCCTCGATAAACTTTCAGGTTAGTTGCCTCACCAAGACAGATGAAGTGAACATTGCCAATCGACTCTTCCAGTGCATAACGAAGCGCCAGCCCATCGCAATCTTCTTCCTGTACTGTGCCTACTACAAAGAGAGAGATTGCTTTAGTGTCACCGCCAAGCTCCTGAAAAAGCTTGGCACCATAAACCTGAGGAACTGTGCCGTTATGATTGTCCGATGCGCCCCGCCCGTAGATATATCCGTCTTCAACCTTTCCTTCAAAAGGATCATAGTTCCAGCTGGCTCGGCTACCTATGTCCACAGTGTCAATGTGCGCATCAAAAACCACTCTTACAGGTCCGCTACCAATCTGCCCGATTACATTTCCATAGTCATCAGTCCACACGCGATCATAACCAAGATCTTTCATCTCCCTGGCAATGCGTGCTGCCACTTGCTCCTCGCGTGAACTTACACCAGGAATCTTAATCAGATCACGCATAAAGCGGATGCTTTGCTCACGATATTTTGATGCTTGTTGTTCAGTAGCCATTTAAGCGTTCCCTCTTACTCTCAGTTCACGTCGTGACACAAAACTATCTAAGATCTTTGCTGGATCCTGGAATTTGCCAGCCAGGATTAACGCGGCAATCACAAATGGCTTAAAGCCTGCTTCTTTATATGTGTCATTGCGATACCGTTCAAAGACACTCGCCTGCACTTCACCCTCCTTGCAGGAGACGCCGGTAATATCGGCCGGTAGACAATGCATGTATAAAGCTTTGCCACCGCGGGTGAGTTTCATCTTCTCTTCTGTGCACTCCCAACTCTTGTAGCGAGCGTTTTGGGCAAGACCTTCCTTTTCAAGCTCCTTCAGTGCTGCCGTGTCACCATTGCAGAAGAGCTCTGCTCGCCTTTGCATGATGCCCAATGGCGCCCAGCTCTTTGGATAGACAATGTCGGCATTTTTGAAAGCTTCATCCATCGACTGTGTAGTCGTAAACTGCCCCCCAGAAGCTGTGGTGTTTCTCTGGGCAGCATCAATTACCTCAGGAAGCAAAGAGTAACCTGGCGGATGGGACAGAACCACATCCATGCCAAACCAGCTCATCAAGCCGATAATCCCCTGCGGTACAGAGAGCGGTTTTCCATAGCTTGGCGAATAAGCCCAACTCATGGCAATTTTCTTTCCTCGCAAATTTTCCAGCGAACCGAAGACTGTTTTCAAGTGCGCCAGATCGGCAAGCGCCTGGGTGGGGTGATCTAAATCACACTGGAGATTAACCAGGACAGGACGCTGGTTGAGAACACCATCAGCAAACCCCGAATCGAGAGCGCTGGCAACTTCCTGCATATAGTTATGTCCGACCCCGAGATACATATCATCGCGAATGCCTATCACTTCAGTAAGGAACGACAGCATGTTTGCCGTCTCACGCACTGTTTCGCCGTGCACAAGCTGCGATTTGGCTTCATCGAGATCCTGTACTGCCAGACCAAGTAAATTGGCAGCTGAAGCAAAGGAAAAACGAGTGCGAGTGGAATTATCCTTAAACTGCGAAACTGCCAGTCCAGAAGCAAATGGCTGTGTAACTATGTTGTTTTGGTGAAGAGTCTTGAGAATTTCGGCAATTGTCAGCACCGTCTCTATATCAGCATATGTATGCTCCCAGGAAAGAAGCAAATCCTTCCGATAAAGTCCTGTTGAGATCTTCTCCAGACCTTTAAGCGCCATCTCTAAAGTCTTCATTTTGCCTCTTTTCACTGTAACTCAGAGCTAGTATGTTTGCAGCTTTACCGCAATAGATAAAAAATTCTAACAATAACCAGATTAAAATCCAATGGATAATCTCAAGTTTTGAATGATGATAGTGACTTGATAATTTACTACTTTGGCAGGTTACCACTCTGACACACTTTAGTTATCAATGCACTGAATGCGGTAAGACTTACGAGATCAGTCCCGAACTGATGTGTTGCCCGCAATGTTCAGCTAAACAAAAACCAAATGAGCCGCTGCATGGGGTCCTTGAAGTGCTCCTGGAAGGCTCCCCTCCAGAAATTTTTTCTGCTTTTGATCTCCTGCCTGTTGAAAGGCAGTTCTTCCCCAAGATTCCTGTCGGCAATACACCGCTCTGGGAGCCTGAGAATCTACGGCGCCGCCTGCAGTTTCTCAACCTTTTCATCAAAGATGACACAGCCAACCCGACAGGTTCCTTAAAAGACCGCGCCTCCTTCCTGGTCGCAGCTTTTGCCAGGAAACATGGCATCAAAGATGTGGCTCTCGCCTCCACTGGAAATGCTGCCTCCTCTATGGCCGGAGTAGGCGCAGCAGCAGGACTCAATGTCTTGATCTTTATTCCTAAAACAGCTCCCAGAGCCAAGCGGGTTCAATCGCTGCAATATGGTGCCAAAGTAATACTGGTAGACGGGACATACGACAAAGCTTTCGATCTTTCTCTAGAGTATTCAAGAACTCATGGTGGTTTTAATCGCAACACTGCTTTCAACCCGCTCACTATAGAAGGGAAGAAGACAGTCGGGCTGGAGATTGTGCAACAGCTAGGACTCATCGGCAAGGAGTGTCCTGACAACATATTTATCCCAACAGGAGACGGAGTAATACTCTCCGGCGTCTATAAAGCCTTTCTGGATTTGAAGAAATTCCACTTTATAGAGCGCATCCCCACCATTTTTGCAGTGCAAGCCGAAGGCAGCAGCGCCATTGCACGAGCGCTCACTGACGGTTCTTTCGACATCCATCCCTCGCACACCATAGCTGATTCCATCTCGGTCGACGCCCCTCGCAACGGATTTCTTGCCCTCAAACAGCTGCAAACCAATGGTGGAAAGGGCGTACAAGTTAGTGACGATGAGATTCTGGAAGCACAGAAGGAGCTCTCTTCTTCCACTGGACTTTTTGCAGAACCGGCAGCAGCTGCTGCCTTTGCCGGCTTTCTCTCAGTTAAGGACTCTTTAGACAAACAGAGCATCAATGTTCTTTTAATCACTGGCAATGGATTGAAGGACATAGAATCTGCTCAAAAGAAATTGGAGGATTTGTAATGGCACGCCCCACAATTGATCTGACAGTAGAAGTGAAGCAAAGAGAGAAGAATGCCAAATACTGCCGTGATCGGGGCATAATCATCCCAACCTTCAAACAGATGAAAGACCCAACACAAATTCCAGCCAGCATAAAGGCAGAGCTGGCAAATGTTGGACTGTGGGATGTTCATCCACGCAATCTATTTCGCATCACCTGGAAAAATGAGCAACGCCCCACCGGCGGTGGCTTTGGAGCAGTTAACTATCTTGTTTTTCCACCTGAAATTACCGGTGTCCGCGCCAAAATCATCGGACTGTGCGGCAAGTTCTTCCCCACAGGCGCTCACAAAGTTGGAGCTACTTTTGGATGCCTGGCTCCCAGGCTGGTCACAGGTCAGTTTGATCCCACCAGGCAAAAGGCCGTCTGGCCTTCAACAGGCAACTTCTGCCGTGGTGGCGCCTACGTCTCAGCACTTCTTGGCTGCGACTCAATCGCTATCCTGCCAGAGAATATGTCCCGCGAGCGTTTTGAATGGCTCTCCAAAGTTGCCGGTGAAGTCATAGCTACTCCAGGTTGCGAGAGCAATGTAAAAGAGATCTTTGACAAGTGCTGGGAGCTGCGCAAAACACGCAAAGATATTCAGATCTTCAACCAGTTTGAAGAGTTCGGAAATCCCCTCTGGCACTGGGAAGTCACTGGAGCAGCCATGCAAGAGGTCTGGCAAAAAGAGCTAAATGAAGAGTACCGCCTGGCAGGTTCTGTATTTTCCTCTGGCTCAGCAGGCACTCTCGGTAGCGGTTATTATCTCAAAAGCCTGTTTCCCCATGCCAAGCTTGGCGTTGCCGAAGCTCTGCAGTGCCCGACTCTCCTCAATAACGGCTACGGCGACCATCGCATCGAGGGAATAGGAGACAAGCATGTTCCCTGGATTCATGATTTGAAAAATACAGACATGGTCATAGCAGTTGATGATGAGCATGCAATTCGCCTTCTGAGACTCTTCAATGATCCGCGCGGGAAAGAGGTTTTAAAGCAAGAAGGAGTATCACCTGCTCTTCTCTCTCAGCTCAATCTGATGGGCATCTCCTCCATAGGCAACTTCCTGGGAGCAATTAAACTCGCCAAATATTATGAGCTGACCGAACAGGACGTAGTTATGACTGTCTTCACCGACTCTCTGGATCTTTACGGATCGCGCCTGCAAGAGCTCAACACCGAACGTGGCGCCTACAGCGATCGTCAGGCATATCGCGATCTCGAAATGCTGCACGGGCAATCAACAGATCATCTTCTTGAGCTCACCTATCAAGAAAAGAAGAGAATCCATAACCTCAAATACTTCACCTGGGTAGAGCAACAGGCACGTGACATGCATGAGCTGGACCAGCAATGGACGGATCATGACAGCTACTGGGGCAAGACGTTTGAAACAGGAGCAAAGATTGACGAGCTCATTGAGGAGTTTAATGCGCTGGTAACACAAGGCTCTCCTTGCGCCTGCTGAGCAGCAACCTCGCGGGCGCGTCCCGACGCGCCTCTACCATATCTGATTTGTGCTGTTGAGTACGTCTGGACTGCCATCTGTTTTAAACGAGCGCCCGGTCAACAGAAAGATGCGATACTGTCCAAACTGCTTGCCAGGCGCCGGAGAAAGATCTCCTCTGCATTCCTTTCCATCTCTTTCCAACCAACTCTGGCTATCCGCAAGACCGCTGGTCCGCACAACCGCAGGCGGTCTCGATTCGTCCGCCGAGATATTTTCACTTAGCAGCTCAGGCGCGAAGTACTTAGTAGAGGGCATGCTCACAGTGGTATCATGTGCAAACATATAGCTGCCATATACAATACCGCCTGCAGGTACAGACGATTTCATGCACAGTTGATTGAAAACGTTGCTTCTCAGGTACTCCAGAGGAATCTTAACCACTCTCCACTGTCTCAACTCTTCCGAGCTCCGTCCCATCAAAGTTGCAAACAGAACGAGCATTTTTGGATTATGATCGGAATAATCCTCCAAGCCAACAGGTTTCCCGGATAAAAGATGCCCGTTCACCTCAAAGCTTGCTTGAGCAGCTGCTGCGTTGCCATCAAAGAGAAGACACGCCCACTGTGGAGTACGGTCTGGAACGGAAGAAAACAGTAACTTTCGACACACCTTGACACCGGACCGCAAAGGACATTTCCATTCGCGGCTGCTCACAGCAGCTGTCGAATAAGCAGCAACTGAAAGAAGTGGGAGAACAATAAGAAGGATGCAAACAGCACCACCAGCTGTTTTGAACCTAGACAGCACACTTTTCCCACCCACGATTTCCAGCAAAAGCAGCAACATGGCAAGGAGAATGGTCCACTTAACGATTAGGTCCAAAGCCTCAACCACGACCTTGCTTTGACTAAAAATGCCCAGATAAGCATAGGAATCCAGCGAACAGGCAAATAGGAAACAAAATGCAGCAACAATTATCAACAGATACTTCCAGTAATCACGGCGGCTGAGGCGTGAAACTCCATATGCACCAGACAAAACCAGAAACGGCATCGCTGTAAAGCCGTAGCGATTATTAGCTATGAAAGGCACATAGATGAGGTGCCCAAGCACGCAAGCGGGCATGCCCCAAAGCTAGTTGAAAATTGAGCGATCTCTCCCAGGACTAAGCCTGGTATTGTTTTTGGTGACTAAACTAAAACCAATTGGAGAGACCGCATGAAGAAATCATCAAACAAAAAGTCTAAGAATGTCAAC
>CAILLX010000096.1 GCA_903835185.1 uncultured bacterium
CGCCCATTGCACAAAATTCCCCACTGCTGCCTCCCGTAGGAGTATGGGCCGTGTCTCAGTCCCATTGTGGCTGATCATCCTCTCAGACCAGCTACCGATCGAAGCCTTGGTAGGCCTTTACCCTACCAACTAGCTAATCGGACGCGGGCTCATCTTCAGGCGAATTGCTCCTTTCATGTATACCTCTGTCGAGACATACACATATGGGGTATTAGCAGTCCTTTCGGACTGTTATCCCCCGCCTAAAGGCAGATTCCCACGCGTTACTCACCCGTCCGCCACTAGGTATTGCTACCTCGTTCGACTTGCATGTGTGAAGCACACCGCCAGCGTTCGTCCTGAGCCAGGATCAAACTCTCCGTTGTCAAAACCCGTAAGAAGTACTTACGAGTATTAAACGTTTTGTTTGCCTACTCAAAGTTTTGACAGGCGCCTATCATGGCTATTCAGTTATCAGGGTTCGATTTCTACACTAATCCTTTTAACAGATTAGCACAGATTGGAATCATAGCAACTTGCTTCGAGAGTGTCAAACTGCCGGACCCGCATAAAGCGTCATTTTTATGGATAAGTATTTAAGCTGCTCCATATATAGTTGCAGCTCTTACTTACCAGACGCCTCGCTCAGGCTCGGAATTGGCTCTCCGCTCAGCAAGCTTGATAAGATTACAGTGGAAACAGGCTCAGATGCTCGACTTTCAGCATCCCTTAACCATTGACCTGGCGGCATGTTACGCAATTACTGTTGGATTGAGCAATGCCAAACCCAGCTAGCGAAACGCTTTTAAGTCCCAGTTAAGCTAATTTGGAGCAAAACCTGTCCGAACTTCTCCGGGATTACACTGAGACACAAACAGATTGTCTTGTCTATTGTCCTGTCGAGTACGGACCATGGTTGTTGGTAACAACGCTAAGGCAAGCTGCTGTCTTGAGAATTCTGCCTACCAGGCGCTTATCGCTAGAATCTGAGCTATGAGCAACTGTAGAAAGGAGAGTTGCTCCTGACAACACTGCTGGTATAGAAAACTCCGAACACACTACAACTCCAAAGTCACCAGCTATGAATCTAATTCTCCTGTGCCCGACCCCTGTGGCATTGAGCTCCCGCAGTGCCAATACACGATCTGGTGCTGCTATGGCTTCCTGTCCAGCAGACAAAGAGATAAACCTGTTGCCAGCCATCAAGCCTACTGATCCAGGAGATAGAGCATGCAAGGAGCACACACGCAGACAGTTGCGACTGCGTGAAAGATAAACCACGCTCTTGGGCTTCATTGTGATCTGTATTCCCTGAGAGGTGATATGAGTTAATGCTGAGGCAGAGATGAGCGCATCACCACCTTTCAACTCAAGAGAACCGTCTGATCCAACACTGATGTTCCGCCCGTTCCAGACTTTGATTACAGCGCCCGGGGTTGTAAAGGTTTGCTCAACAGAGAGCGCTCTCTGTTGAGCAGTTCCTGGTACCCCTGCACTGGTCAACACAAAACTGTCATCATCATTTGAACCAGTTCTATAAGACACATCACCCTTACGTGGCGAACCAGCAGGAAACGGCAGGTTCTCCTTATCAACCGAAGATTGCTTGTCTTTTGTGTCACCTTTTTCTGGAACCGCCCGTGCAGGTGCTGCTTTTGAACCCTGGTTTACGCCGCTCGCCGGAAACAAGAGACGTGGCTTGTTGGGGCTGCCAGCCAACCCAACTGGTTGGATCTTCAATTTATCTTTCATCCTGGCAGTGCAGCAGCCCTTTCTCTGAAGCAATGGATCACTGGAAAAAGCTGCACTGGACGAGAAGAGGAATTGCTCCACAACAAGCTCTTGAGCATGTTTAGACCAGGTCAGATCTTTGGACCGTTTCACACCGTCGGCATCAGCCAAACCTTCAGCTATGTGCTGTCCGCGAGTCAGAACAAGCTCCTGTCCAGGACTGATAGTCATAGGCTCTGCAGAAGCTGGGCTGGCAGGCTGAACAGATACGCTTCCTTTGAGACATGACACAAACACAATCCCATCCTCACTCCTCCTGACTATAGCTGCCCCGCCAGTACTGACACGAGCACCAGCCAATACTGTTGAGATTTCAACGTTGCTTAGCCCGGCAGAAACAACTACCTTCCCATAGTCAAGCTTCACAGCTCCAGCTCCGACTATCTGAAACAGGGTGGCATAGTCAGCAAACATGAAGGACCCTTCATCTTTTTGTTGCAGCATATAGGGCCTATACCTGTCTTCTGATGCAACCCATACGTTAGTCTGCTCCTCGCCGCTCTTGTCGTTGGTATGCCTGGCCAGGAGTTGAACTGGAGCGCATATATATGGATTACCTACAATAACGGCCATCTCAGATGACAGCTGATTCTGGGTTAAGTCATTTGGTGTGAGAGCAGCAATAGTTGGGTTGCCAGTAGCTGGGGCGATGAACGGGAAGGTAAAGCTTGAACCGCTACTCCCACTGGAGACAGGACTGGGCGCCGGTGGTGGTACAAAAATCGTCCCATTAGTCTCAATCTTGGCCTTAATACAACAACCATTTAAATAGATTATGCCCGCAGGCGGATCAATAAAGGACAACGTAGCTGGATCCATATTCCCAAACCTTGCCGCCTGCCCGGCAACTATGCAGCCGGTCCCGGTCAGGTTAATAGCCTGCTTTGGACCGCTATTGAGTCCGACCAGACCGGTCTTGCCTGTACTAATATCTATGGATGTAATCAACCCATCATTGTTCACATGAAGCGGCTTACTGCCAGGATCCGTTAATTGAATCAAGATAGAACCAGCGGATCCGGTTGTTGAGTTTGTTGTAATTAAACCGTCCTTCTTAACATCGAGACCACCACCGGTAGAAATGATCACTTTCCCACCACTGGTACCACTGGCATCGATATTGCCAGTAACTCCATTGGGACCGGCACCCGGTCCTACAGTAAACGGATCTGTATTCGGTGTTGTAATAGATATTGTGCCACCGCCTGCACCATTATCCCCATGAGCCGTCAGATCTCCCGACCCGGTCTTGCCGCAGGCAGACCCGCCATTTATACCGGCTTGCCCATAGATGGTGATATTGCCGGCAGTATTGTTTGGACCACTACCGCTGGTATTTATACCAACAAAATCGAGCATGCCGCCGTATGCTTGCAACGTAACATTGCCGCCGGAGTCTGTAGAGGACGATGTGTCGATTGGCGTGCTAAAGGACAGATTGCCCGTGTATGTCGTTGCTGCAATCGAGCTTCCCGTTGCTTCAATGCAGCAGTTCACTTGCCCCACGCTCAGATTTACAGGATTGCCGGCGCCATTGAGAATCAAATACCCTTGACCATTCTTTGCCTCTATCAATCCATAGTGATTTGGACCACCATCAATTGAAATTGGTCCCGGTGCGGAACTATCCATAACCACGTTACCAGTATTAGATATGAGACTTGAATTGGGTCCCATATTGATAGTCAACGTAGCCCCCGCCACGCAGCAGCTTTCCACATCCAGATTACCGTTTTGTGCAATCACAGTCCCGTTATCGTTGACTGTAGCGGCAGTCAACATAACCGCGCCGTCAGAGGAGATCGTGCCGTTGTTGGTGATGGTCTCCGCATATATGCTGATATTGCCGCTGGAAGAGCCAGTAGAGATGGTTTTACCGAACCCAACTGTAATTACGCCAGTTGCTGGCGCTATCAGACTGACATTGCCCGACACCGCATTGATGTTGTCATCGACGTTTATAGACGCATTGGTGGTTGTCAGCTGATACACACCGCCCGCCGCATTATCAAAGGTTGTGCTGCCGCATCCCGAACATGGAGCCAGCGTCACCGCATTACTGTCCGTGTCGCTTACGTAAACACTCTGACCGCTTGCACTTGCCTGCAACGTCAACTGGTCCGCATTTACCACTGCCGGCAAGCTTGCTGACGTCCCTATCGACCCGTTATCACTCACAAGCACAACTATCGGCGCCGCTGCTCCGCCTGTGCCACTAATGCCTGCTCCAGTTCCACCTGTTGTTATGGTTCCACTGCTGCCAGTCGCATGCAGGAAGAACATATCACCCGCTACCGTTCCCACTGTTGATCCGCTCACTGTCACCATCGAGCCATGCGAATCTACAAAATATGCTGAGTCCGCTGCAACCTCATTGGTCAACGCTCCTGTGTTGACCGCAAACGGATTTGCGCACGACGTCCCTATCGTCCCACTCGTCGCGCTCACAGTCACCGTCCCGGCCGTCACTACCTCACCGCTGTCCGTCACTACCGAACTCGCGCTGTTCGCAGCAAGATTGAACGTTCCACTTGCAGTGTTGTCATAAGTGCCGCCGCACTCCTTGCACTGCACCAGCGTCACTGTGCCACTCGCACTATCGCTTACATATACCGTCTGACCGGATGCCGCTGCGCTGAGCGTCAATTGCGAAGCCTTAACAAGCACCAGTCCTGCTCCACTGGCTGAAGTGCCTACTGATCCGTTATCGCTGATGAGCACCACATTACAAGCAGTACCACTGCTGGTTCCCGTAATTCCACTACCACCGGTGGAAATGTTGCCGGTACCTCCTGTCGCATGCAGGAAGAACATATCAGGTGAAACCGTGCCGACAGTAGCGCTCGTCACCATAACCCATGAGCTATATGAATCCGAGAAATACGCCGAATTGGCAGCCGCCTCATTGGTTAATGCAGCCGTATTTGTCGCAAATGGAGTTGCGCATGACGCTCCTATCGTACCGCTCGTCGCACTCACCGTCACTGTCCCGGCCGTCACCACCTCTCCACTTGCCGTCACCAGTAAACTCGCGCTATTTGCCGCAAGATTGAACGTTCCACTGGCTGTGTTGTCATATGTGGTCCCGCATCCCGTACACTGCGCCAGCGTTACCGTGCCGCTCGCACTATCACTGACATATACTGTCTGACCGGATGCCGCCGCGCTGAGCGTCAATTGAGAAGCCTTGACAAGAACCAATCCTGCTCCACTGGCTGAAGTGCCTACCGATCCGTTATCGCTTATAAGCACCACATTGTACGCAGTACCACCGCTGGTGCCCGTAATTCCGCTGCCGCCGGTGGTAATGTTGCCCGTGCTGCCTGTTGCATGCAGGAAGAACATATCGGGAGACACAGTGCCGACAGTGGAGTTCGTCACCGTAACCCCTGAGCTGTACGAATCCGAGAAATACGCCGAGTTGGCCGCAGCCTCGCTGGTCAATGCAGCCGTATTTGTCGCAACCGGAGCAGCACACGACGTCCCAATCGTGCCGCTCGTCGCGCTCACTGTCAGTGTACCGGCCGTCACCACCTCTCCACTTGCCGTCACTACCGAACTCGCGCTATTCGCTGTCAAGCTGTATGTTCCGGTCGTCGTGTTGTCAAACGTCGTACCCCCGCACCCACTGCACGGCGCCAACGTCACTGTGTTGCTGTCCGTGTCCTTAACGTATACTCCCTGCCCACTCGCGCTCGCCTGCATCGTTATCTGGTCCGCTATCACTACCGCGGGTGACCCTGCCGACGTCCCTATCGATCCCTTAGCGCTCACCAGCACTACTATCGGTGCCGCAGCGCTCCCTCCGGTACCTGTGATACCTGCTCCCGTTTCTCCAGTCACTATGCTCCCGCCGTTCCCCGTAGCTTGCAGGAAGAACGTATCCCCGGTCGCCGTCCCTACGCTCGCACCTGTCACCGTCACTGTCCCACTATAAGAATCGGAGAAGAAGGCAGAGTTCGCTGCGGTCTCATAGGTCAACGATGCCGTACTCGTCACAAAGGGCGAACCGCACGACGTTCCAATCGTGCCGCTCGTCGCGCTCACCGTCAAAGTTCCAGCGGTCACCGTTTCTCCACTTCCAGTTACGACATAACTTGCGTTGTTCGCTGCAAGATTGAACACTCCATTGGCTGTGTTGTCATAAGTGCTGCCGCACCCTGTACACTGCGCCAGCGTTACCGTGCCGCTCGCACTATCGCTGACATATACTGTCTGACCGGATGCCGTCGCGCTGAGTGTCAATTGAGAAGCCTTAACAAGCACCAGTCCTGCTCCACTGGCTGAAGTGCCTACCGATCCGTTATCGCTTATAAGCACTACATTGTACGCAGTACCACCGCTGGTGCCCGTAATTCCGCTGCCGCCGGTGGTAATGTTGCCCGTGCTGCCTGTCGCATGCAGGAAGAACATATCGGGAGATACCGTGCCGACAGTGCAGTCCGTAACGACAACGCCGGAGCTGTACAAATCCAAGAAGTATGCCGAGTTGGCTGCAGACTCATTTACTAATGCTGCCGTATTTGTCGCAAACGGAGCGGCGCACGACGTTCCTATCGTCCCGCTCGTCGCACTCACCGTCAATGTGCCCGCACTCACCGTCTCACCACTTGCTGTCACCACTGAGCCGGCACTATTGCCTGCAAGATTAAACACGCCACTTGCACTGTTGTCATAAGTGCCGCCGCACCCCGTGCACTGCGCCAGAGTCACTGTGCCACTCGCACTATCGCTGACATATACCGTTTGACCGGATGCCGCCGCACTGAGCGTCAAATGCCCCACATTTAGAAGAACCAGCCCGGCTCCGCTGGCTGAAGTACCTATCGATCCGTTATCGCTTAGCAGTACTACGTTGTATGCAGTGCCACTGCTTGTGCCTGTAATTCCACTCCCACCAGTGGTAATGTTGCCGGTGCTGCCTGTCGCATGCAGGAAGAACATGTCGGGTGACACCACGCCGACAGTGGAGTTCGTCACCGTAACCCCCGAGCTGTACGAATCCGAGAAATACGCTGAGTTGGCCGCAGCCTCGCTGGTCAATGCAGCCGTATTTGTTGCAAACGGAGCAGCGCACGACGTCCCTATCGTGCCGCTCGTCGCGCTCACTGTCAATGTACCGGCGCTCACTGTCTCGCCTATTCCGGTCACCAGTGAAGTGGCGCTGTTCGCCGCAAGATTGAACGTTCCACTTGCAGTGTTGTCATAAGTGGCACCGCACCCGGTACACTGCGCAAGAGTCACTGTGCCGCTTGCACTATCGCTGACATATACCGTCTGACCGGATGCAGCCGCGCTGAGCGTCAACTGCCCCGCTTTTACAAGAACCAGACCTGCTCCGCTCTCTGATGTACCTACTGATCCGTTATCGCTTATAAGCACCACATTACAAGCAGTGCCACCGCTGGTGCCCGTAATACCGCTACCGCCGGTGGTAATGCTGCCGGTGCTGCCGGTGCTGCCTGTCGCATGCAGGAAGAACATATCAGGTGAAACCGTGCCGACAGTGCAGTTCGTAACGACAACGCCCGAGCTGTACAAATCCGAGAAGTACGCCGAGTTCGCAGCTACCTCACCAGTCAAAGATGCAGCGTCAGTGACAAACGGCGAGGCACACGACGTTCCAATCGTGCCGTTCGTCGCGCTCACCGTCACCGTGCCGGACGTCACAGTCTCTCCACTTGCCGTCACCACGGAACTGGCACTATTCGCAGCAAGATTGTATGTGCTGCCGGCAACATTATCATATGTAGGGCTACTGCCGCACCCGCTGCAGGGACCCAGCGTTACCGTGCCGCTTGCGCTATCGCTTATATATACTGTTTGCCCGGAGCCGGGCGCATCAAATGTCAGATGCGATGCCTTCACACTAACGAGCCCCGCGCCGCTTGCTGATGTGCCAACAGAACCATTGTCGCTAACAAGAACAACATTGTATGCAGTACCGCTGCTGGACCCGGTAATGCCGGTACCGCTGGTGGTTATATTTCCACCCGTGCCTGTCTCGTGCAGGAAGAAAATATTGCCTGACGATGTACCGGCATAAGAGTTCGACACTACAACCGCCGAATTCAATGAGTCGGACATGAAGGCCGAAACACCGGCAGTATCGGTTATATTGGCGGTCTTAATCGAAAACGGCGATGAGCAGCTTGTCCCGATTGTGCCCGCAGTAGCGCTTGCAAGTACGGTTCCGGCAGTAACTGTTTCAACCGAGCCTGACGTATTAGTCAACAACGAAGTGGCGCTATTGGCTGTCACGCTATATGTGCCGCTGGTGGTATTGTCGTAGTTGTTAGTCGTGTCCTGAATCAATATTACCGTCCCGGTTGTAGCATCGTTTACATAAACGTTCTGGCTGCTGTTCGTCGCCTGCAACGTTAAATAAGCTGCTTTTGCCGTTATCGGCGTGCTGGATATTCCTATAGACCCGCTAGTACTGACAATCTCAACCGTACCGGCTATCCCGCTGGACGGTCCTGCTATGCCAGTCCCGCTTGTGCCAATATTACCGGCTCCTGTTGTGCTTGACGTGGAAATAAAGAAGAACGTGCCGGAGGAGCTTGCGCTTGAACTTGAAATCGTCAAGCCGCCAGTGAAATTCGATGCGTCAGAAACATAAGAAGACCCGTTGGCCGCATTTGCCGTAAGGGTCGTCGCATTGATATTTACCGGAGCGGTTACACCTGTGCCTATTCCAGTCGCCCCTTGTGCCGTTAAAGAAACGCTGGGTGCAGTGAGCACCGGTGTTCCGCTCTGCGCAATATTACCGGCTGTGCTTGCGTTTGCAGAAAGAATTATTTGAGCGCCGGCCGTCACATTGTTGGCAATCGTGATCGGACCGGCGCTTTCGGTCAAGCTGAATATGCCTTTGCTGCTATCCGTTCCAGCGGAGTTTGTGTAGGAGGGCGAGGTGCTGCCCAACTGCACCCCTCCACTGTTGGAATCCTGAACATAAACGGCACCAGTGGAGTTGCTTGCCGTGGCCGAGATGATTGAAGCCTGTGTTTGTACGGCATTAACGGTCGTGCCGTTATAGCCGATACCACCAGAGCCGGCGGCACTAAGTATCACGGCGGAGGTAGCTGACGCGTTCGACTGCACTGTACCGGAGCTCTCGAGAATGTTGCCGCTGGCGGAGACCGTGACCGTATTCTGCCCGCTCGTGCTGCTCGTATTGCTTATTGTGCCGGCGACCGTCACATTGTAATTACTACCGTTCGTTTGGTACGTTGTTTGTCCGTTGGAAGTGAACGTTCCAATAGTTAACGCGCTGGCTGAAGTAGTAACACCCGTCGTTCCCCCGGTGCCGATAACTGTTCCTGAAATAGAGTTTACACTGACATTTACCGTGCCTGATGTGCCACCATAAAATCCGACGTTACGCGTTGCCAAAATCGTTCCAAGACCAGGAGTATTGATCGTCACCGGCCCGTTGCCTGTCGAATTGAACGTTACATCCGACGTCCCTGTTCCCGAATTCTGGATGCTGGCAGTGCCAGCAAAGGATACCGAAAGAGCGTTTCCTGATGCGCAGCAACTCTGGATATTCAGGCTCGAATTTGACCCGGTGGACTGAATTTCCGAGCTACCGATCATGCTGATAGTATTGGCTTTAATTGAAGAAGATGATGACGCTCCGGTTGCCTTGATGAGCCCTGTGCCGCTCATTGTCAGGATCTCGCCGTAAGTAGAAACATAGCTGGACGCAGTCACATCATAAAGGCTAGTTGCATCGGGACCAACCTCAATGGTACCTGTCAGACATGGCACAGTAAGGCTGACATAGGTGCTCGAAGACTGAATCTCACGTACAACCAGCATGGAATTGGACGCACTTAGATTGATGGTAACAGAGCTGCCGTGCGAAGCAACCTGACCGATCAGCGCGCCCGGACCAACCACAGTAATAGGATAGCCAGCCTTGTCGAATGTCAGAATGCCATAATTGCCGCCAGAACCGCGGTTCGCAGTGATTGTACCCTGTAAGTCCACGTTCAGAGTGTCCGATGCCGCCTGGTGGACAGTCACGTTGCCACCGTTCTTTGACGCTCCGGAAGCGATTGCAGAGATAGTCCCGCTGACATAGCTTTGCCCGCTAACGGTCGTGCCGGTATGCAAAGCGTAAGTCGGATCATTGTAGTATATATTCACTGTACCGCCGTTACCGGTCGCTCCGCCGTCCGCGTTGATGTCGCCACTCACCTGCAACAATCCGCTTCCTACAGTACCCAGTTCTACGAGCACTGCACCTCCGTCGCCGGTACCTGCACCATTGGCAACCAGCGCGTTGCCTACCGTAAGGTTGCCGGCTACTGCATTGCCGGCGGTAAGGTTGATGGCGCCGCCCTTTCCGTTGGTGCCCCGCGGATTGACGTCGACAGACGGCGATGGGGCTGGCAGCTTGAGACTGCGTCCGGCGTTGATATTGACGGTGCCGCCGTCGCCTGATGTCGAGCTGCTCACGCCGCCGCGGGCATTGAAGGTGATCCCGGGACCGACCGAAAAGTCTACGTCGCCCGCAGTTCCCAGAGCAGTCATCGTGATCGTGCCGCCCGTGCCGCCGGAGCCGCCAGACGTACCGGCAGCGTCGGCGCTCCATGTCTTGGCCACACCTGTAAGCCCGATGCTGTCTCCGCGGACCAGGATTGTGCCGCCGGCACCGGAGGTACCGTAAGCACTGGCGTCGAACGTAACACTGCTGATGCTGACGACACCGTTCGGATTACTGCTGGTGCCTTTTGCATCAACAGTAATACTGCCAGGAGTTCCGCCGGATTGGGACTGCGCGGACAGGTTGGCGCCTGCTTGCAACGTAATACCGCCATTGGACGGCGTGCCGGAGCCGGTGCCGCCGTTTGTTATTGAAATCGTCCCACCTTTTCCGGAAGTCGCGCCGGCATTTGCGGAAATGGATTGTTGCAGCAGGATGGCATTGCTCGCGCGGCTGTTGTCGATGACGGTGACGCTGCCACCGTCGCCGGCACCAGCACCGTTGGCCGACATAGCCACGTTGATCAGCACCTGCCCGGTGTCGACACCCTGGCTGCCCTTAACCGTTATGCCGGGTACGACAGTGCTGCCACTGCTGCCGCCAAGCGCCGAGGCGCTTATGGTGCCGGCGACAGTGGCGGAGAGTGAAACCGAGCGCTGGGACTTAATGATGATAGTGCCGCCTGTGCCACCAGCTACACCGCCGTTGGCAGACACTGTAAGCCCGCCGGTACCAGCGTCGAGCGTTATATCGCCGGAGCTGGACGTGCTGGTGATGTTCACCGTCCCGCCGGCGCCTGATCCTCCAGTGCCGGTTGCACCCTGTGCCGAGATGGTATGAGCAGCGGTATTTGGCGAGGAGACGCTGCTGCCGGTAATACTCACGTTGCCATAGCCGCCAGTTGCCCCGGTCACGTCGGCAGAAATTGTAGCGGCATTGATCTGGACCGGACCGCCATTAGTCGTGGTGCCATCCACCGTGACAGAACCATGTGTACCGGAAATTCCGTTAGCACCGTTGGCAGATATCACTGAACTGCCGTCTGCAGCACCAACTGTAATAAGCCCGCCAGTAGCACTGTTACCCTCATTCCTTATCGTAATAGAGCCTCCATACGACGATGACCCTGTTGCGCTCACTCCTGCCGACACCGTCAGCGTCCCTGTGCTGTCATTCCGCAACGTTATGCTGCCTCCCTGCGTACCGTTGGCACTCACGGCGCTGCTCACCAGCATTGAGCCATTGTTCGATGTCTGCGCGTTCCCATGGATTGTCACCGTCCCACCCTGTCCGTCCGAGGCGTTCGCCGATATGGTGCCCGCCATACTCCCAAGCTGCATGTTCCGCCCGGCCGTAATGTTCACTGTTGTGCCCGCTGCAGCACCACTGGCATTTAAACTAAATGACCCATTCGTGAAGCTTATGTCACCGCCAGCAACGTTAGCATCCAGCGTAACGTTGCCTCCTGCGCCAGTTCCGGAGGCACTCGTGTTTATGCTGGGCGCTGCTGTTGCATCTGTCATACTGAAGCCCGTTACGCTTATGGTACCCCCGTTCCCGCTAGAGCTACCTGTGGAAGTGAGCGTTGCAGACGTCAACGTAATCGGACCCCGTGGCGACCCGCTCGAGTCTAATGTAATCTTCCCGCCCGCCCCACTACTGCCTGAGGCATCTAGACTCGACGACAACTGAATTCCACCGTTGGCTCCACTCTTGCCCTGGTTCTGAATCTTTATGGCACTGGTAGTGTTGCCTGAAGCTCCTGTTGCCGTAATTGACGCAGCTATCTGCAGGGCGTTTGCGGCGGAGCTGTTGTTGATTATCGCAACTACTCCACCTGTCCCAGTGCCGCCGCCATTGGCTGCAAGCGTGGCGTTCACCTGAAGCACCCCGTTGGACGACGCACCCAGGCTCCCTGTCAAATTGATGTTCCCTCCCGTTCCGCTACCTGCTCGCACCGAAACATCAATAACTCCTTCTGTGGCAACATTCAGTCCCCTTCCAGCATAGACATCGACAGTCCCACCATTCCCTCCTGCCTGTCCTGACCGCGCATCCATCACCAGACCGCCAAGCCCGGCAGAAAGCGTGATGTCGGAACTCGGGTTGGTAGACGTGTCCAGGGTGATGGTGCCGCCGGTAGCGCTGCCGCCAGAGACGTCCGCCGCGTCGGCATCCAGTTTGTGCCCAGTGCCGGACAGCAGGCTGATCCCGCCGCCCTTGACAGATATTGTGCCTCCGGCTACGCCATCCAAGAGTCCCTTTGCCGAGATCGTCGCTGAGTCAATCGTGACTGTCCCAACATTGCTCGCATTGCTTGCGTCTATCGTGATCGTGCCTCCCTGGGTGCCGTTACCGTTGGCAGTGATGCTGTTGCTGCCGCTTGTACCTATGTCGATCCCTCCGTTGGATGCCCCCGATCCCTGGTTCTGCACATTGATGGTGCCTCCCTGTCCGGATGTACCTCCTCCGTTTGCGCTTAAATTGCCCTCAACATTCACAAGCCCGCTGCTGTTGCAAATTATATCGATGGTCCCACCACTGCCACTGCCCTGACCATCCACATTCACGTCAGGCACTACAGTAATGGCACCACTGGTCGCCGCGCCCGTACCGGTGTTGCCTGTCAGATTTATTGTGCCGCCCTGCCCGTTGCCACCAACATTCGCCGCAGCGCTCAGCGTCTCCGACGAATTGATGAAAATTGATCGTGCCGAATTGACTTTTATTGTTCCACCATTCCCGTCGCCAACACCACCATTTGCTGCCAGCGTCAACCCGCCCGCACCGCCAGTAAGCGTGACATCAAAAGCATTATTTGTGCTCGTAAGCGTCACCGTCCCGCCCTCGCCATTGCCGCTTGTACCCAACGCTCCATTTGCGCTTATTCCATGAGAATACCCGCCCAGCGTGGTAATGCTCCTGCCAGTCACGCTCACCGTACCGTAACCGCCAGTTGTCCCGGTCACGTCGGCAGAAATTGTAGCGGCATTGATCTGGACCGGCCCGCCATTAGTCGTGGTGCCATCCACCGTGACAGAACCATGTGTACCGGAAATTCCATTTGCACCGTTGGCAGATATCACTGAACTGCCGTCTGCAGCACCAACAGTGATAAGCCCGCCAACTGCGCTGTTGCCCCTGTTCCTTATCGTAATAGAGCCTCCATACGACGATGACCCTGTTGCACTCACTCCTGCTGAATCAGAAAGCGTTCCAGTGCTGTCGTTTCTTAACGTGATACTGCCGCCTCGCGTTCCGTTGGCACTTACGGCACTCATAACCAGCATGGAGCCATTGTTCGATGTCTGCGCGTTCCCATGGATTGTCACAGTCCCACCCTGACCACCCGAGGCGTTCGCCGATATGGTGCCCGCCGTGCTCCCAAGCTGCAGGTTGCGACCTGCTGTTATGCTCACAATCGTGCCAGTAGCAGATCCGCTTGCATTCAAGTTAAAGGCTCCATTTGTAAAGCTGATATCGCCACCGGCCACGTTTGCACTTAGAGTGACGTTGCCGCCCCTGCCTGTGCCGGAGGCGCTGGTATTGATTGAAGGAGCAGCCGTGGCATCAGTTATGCTCGAACCGTAAATCGTAACCGCGCCACCGTTGCCACCGGTGCCGACACCCGTGGAGGTGAAGCTTGCGCTTGTGAGTGTCACTGGTCCATAAGGGCTTGCTTGACCGGCATCGACCAATATAGCCCCACCACCGCCACTGGAGCCCGAGGCATTCAGGCTTGCCGATATCTGGATACCACCGTTGGTGCCGTTGCCGTGGTTCTGAATGGTGATGGCACTGGAATTACCGGTTGCACCGGTGGCTGTGACTCCAGCCAGAATCTGCAGGGCATTTGCAGCGGAACTATTACTGATAACGCTTATTACCCCGCCAGTCCCACTGCCTGCTCCGTTGGCCGTAAGCGCGTTGTTGACGGTCATGACTCCGGCAGAGGCGGTGTTACTCGCACTCAAATTGATGGTGCCGCCTGTGCCATTGCCAGCTGCTGAAACATTTATTGTGCCGTCGGAAGCAAACGTCAGGCTCTCTCCCGCCTGGAATTTTACCGTACCGCCGTTGCCAGCTCCACCTGAAGCCGCAGCGCCGATGGCAGTGGCATTAATACCGCCGGTCGCTCCAGTTATGTTAATATCACCGGTCGCCGAGCGCGTCTTGACCAGGATTGTCCCACCCGCCTGCCCGCCGGCGGCCGCGTTTGCACTCGCCGACAAATTGAGAGTGCTTCCTGTTCCTGTAACTGCAATAGTCTGCGCATCAACAGTAATGTTGCCACCTGCGCCTGTAATTTTACCGTCTGCGTTCAGGGTCCCTCCGCCGGTGACCTGAAGAGCCCCACTCGTCGCCAGAACATTGATAGTCCCGCCTGCTCCCGATGCTGCCGAAGTGGCAACAGAGATACCACCAACCGGGTTGAGCGTGAGCGCGCCAGTGCTCTGGATGGTTATGCGCCCGGCCGACCCGCTCGAGTTATAAGCCTGCAAAGTGCCGTTGTTGAGCAGGCTTGCATTGTTGACATTCATCGTCATGGTATCGTTGCTGGCAATATTCTGACTGTTGCTTGCCGCAACAGTAACCATTGAGTTGACGGTCGTGTCGGCATTGACCGAGCCGCCGTATGTGGTCGTGGTCGTCACCGGACCGCCATGCAGGTTCAGTGTGGCCTCCGTCGCATACATGGTGTCCGAATTATCAAACGTGAGCGAATATGTGTTGCCACTTGCCTGTGGCGTGATTACTATTGCACCACCGGAGGTGCTTGCGGTAGCCGACGAGCCACTACCGGGCGCGATTATCGTCAACGAGCATCCAGCGCAGGAGTTCAATGTGATACCTGTTCCTGACGTAGCTGTGTCGTTGACCGCCGACAGAGCGGAGAATGAAATGATGGGCGACGTGAACGTAACAGGCGCGCCGGAAGCGATTGTTTCGGTTACTCCTCCCGAAATATTGATTGAGCCTACATTGCCGGTCGGGCAATTGGGCGAACTGAATGCCACAGTACCGCTGGACGAGCCGGGATCGAATGTCTGGGATCCGGTCAGGTTAAGCACGTTCCCGGTTGAGCTGCCAACAGAAGCATCCACGTTGATGGAATTAGTGCCACTGCCTGTGTCGGAGAATGTGCCACCACTACCGCCCACAATCAAGCCTGCGTTGCTTTGCACAAGAATGCTTGAATTTGCACCAGTGTTGGTGATCGTGCCGTTGTTAGTGACAGTGCCGACGTTGGCGTTAATTGTGATGCTTCCACTGAACGCACTGTTGCTTATTGTCCCATTGTTCGTGATGCTGCCACCCAAATTAGCGTTCATCACTATGTTGCTGTTAGCGGCAATGGTCAGTCCGGAAGCGATGCTCGTGTCATCACCGTTGGCAGTGGTAGTCAGCAAGCCTCCCTGGAATGACATTGTCGACGAGCCGCCGGAAGAATTGGCGAATGCCAGTGGCTGCCCGCTGGCGTTCGGACCAACATTGAAAGCACCACCGCCGGTTATGAACCGCGAGCTGGCGCCGGAGTTTGTAATGGTAAGCGGAAGCGCCGGCGACGGGCTGCTGCCTGAATCAATCGTGTAAGTCGTGTTGGAGAGAGCCGTAAATGCAGCGCCATCGCCCATTGTAATTGATGGCGAGTGAAGATAAGTCGGACAGCCGGACGCAATGATCTGATTGGAGCCCGGGGTTGTAATTATCTTCCCTCCTGAGCCCTCGGCGGCAAAGATGACCTTTCCACCGGACCCGGCATTATAAGTAGGCGAAAGGTCAAGAGTAAGCGTATGGTCGTTAGCGGCAGCGATCTCGATTGTGGTGGCTCCGCCCCCGTTTGTCTGGAACAATCCCTGTCCACTGACCAATTCGTCGCCTGATGTTGGTTGGACCAACACAGTGCCACCCGGATTCGAAGTTGTGACGGTACCGTTAATGTAAACGGTGCCGGAGGCAAACATTATGTTACCGGTCGAGCTGGCAGTATGTCCTAAAGGGATATTGACAATTGAACTTGGAGCCATTGCAGTCACTGTTGCTGGTCCGCCGGTGGCATTGATGGAGCCCACCGTCACAGCTGTACCTGTATCTCCAGGTTCAATATCTATACTTTGTGCAGCTGAATTGACGAAACCGGCAAGCGTACCGGGACCTGATACAATGACGGGTTCACCAGACTGGTTGAAATACAAGTTGCCAAGATGGGATATGTCGGTCGAGACGGCCGACATTTGTTTTGCTTCAATGGTGCTGGGGCTTGGCGCACCGTTGGCAAGATCGATATTAAGTGCAGCTGAAGAACCGTTGCTTATTGTAATATTGCCCCCAGTTCCCGAGCCAGGAGCGTCGGCAGTGATGTTGCCGGTAATGCCGCTGTTGTCCGGCGTACCGCCTACCTGGAAAGCATTGGTCGGATCTTTATATGTAATGCTGATGTTGCCGCCACTGCCTGTGCCGGCACCGTTGGCAGTCAGGTCGCCTGTGATTGACATTGTGGCTGTGGTCACAGCCGTGCCGTCAACCAGGGTGATGTTCCCGCCTTTGCCGTTAGTGCCTTGCGGGTTGACATTGATTGAATTTTCACTGGTAACCGTCAGATTGTGCCCAGCAGAAAGCGTGACAGAGCCACCGTCGCCGGCGCTCGAGCCGCTTGACCCGCCGCTGGCAGAGATATTCACGTTGCCGGCGGCGGTCCCAGCGGTTATGTCGCCGGTTGCGCCTTTGGTCGTCACGGACACGGAGCCACCGGTGCCGGTGCCGACAGCGTTGGCGGTGACATTGAGGTCGCTACCATCTGTCACGGTCAAAGTGCCGCCAGTGAGGCTGACACTGCCGCCGTTGTAGTTGCCTGGAGTGGCGGCGCTTGCGGACAGCGAGCCTGCGGGGATGGTAAGCGGTCCATTTGAGGCATTCAGCGTAAGCGAGCCACCCGCCCCTCCACCTGCCGAAGGATTGAGGGATATGTCCGAAGTAGCCGAGAGGCTGATGCCGCCGCTTCCGGTGTTGGTTACAGATATGGTTCCACCTGTCCCGCTGGTGCTGCCGGCATTGGCTTTAATGGTGCCGATGGAACCACCGTTAATGGCGAAGGTGGAAGAGCTTGATTCCGATGCTACAAAGCTACCGCCAGCTCCTGTTTCCTTACCATTGCAAGCCACGTTGCCACTTACGAGAAGAGTGCCACTACCCGCGGCACCAGCCGCCAGCGTCACTTGCGCACCGGCACCATTTGTACCTTGCGGATTACAGCTCATCGAAGCAGAATCGACAGTCAGATTCGACCCTGCCTCGACCGTCACAATACCTCCATCGCCGGCAGCCGAAGGCGTTCCCCCACCGGTGCCTCCTGTTGCAGATATATTGATAACACCAGGGTTGGAACCACTAGATTGCGTTCCAACAACAATTGTGCTGCCGGTCCAGGTAGCAATCGCCGATACTGTCCCACCATTGCCAGAACCTATGGCGTTGGCACTTAGATATAAGGTGCCACCACTACCAATACTGAGGTTGCTCCCACTCAGGCTAATACTTCCACCGTCAAAATTCCCAGAGCCCACAGCATTAGCAGAGATGGTTCCGTCAGGAATTGCAAGCGCACCACCGTGACCATTTATTGTAATGCTACCACCATGTCCGGACACTGCTGTAGTAGAAATTACTGAAGGACCCAGAGAAGTGATCGTAACCCCACCTGATCCAAGATTCTCTACATCAAGAGTTCCACCAGCCCCACCGGCCGGTCCAGCATTAGCTGTAACAATTCCATTTACGTGAGGACCGGAGGATCCTTGTAAGGTTAAGGCATTTGAGCTATTGCAAATCAATGTAATCGAGCCACCACCACCGCTGCCGCTTCCACTTCCATACGCCCCGCTGGCATCTATCGAGTCTGTAACTGCCAGGTCTGCTCCTGAAGTCAAGCTGATAGTTGCACCCTTGCCGCTGTTGCCCAGCGGTGCGACACTAATTGCTGCAGGATTGGCTATTATGTTGCCACCATTGGATACGATTACGGCACCGCCATCGCCAGTGGCAGAAGGTGTTGCCCCGCCAGTTCCCCCGGTCGCTACAAACTCAACACTCTGACCGCTGGTGTTGATGCTTAGCGACGAAGTCCCTGCTGTTGTTAACTGAATTGTACCACCAGAGCCGCTGCCGGAGCCGGCAGCAGACAGAGTTACCAGCCCGGACAATGAGAGATTGTTTGCATTGAAGGTAAGACTGCCGCCATTCCCGCTAGCTCCTGAGCCATTGACACTTACCGTGCCTGTCGGAACAGTCAATGTCCCATGAGTGCCTGCATCGAGAGTAATCTGACCGCCAGCGCCTCCGGAAGCAGGAGCAGGGGCTGAGACTGCACCAATGCTCAACAGAGTAATACCTCCTAAACTTGTACTTATATTGACCAGTTTGACCGAACCGCTGGTGGCGCCTGAGCTGTCACCCGGAACTGCACTAACGTTTCCTGCAACACCGTTGGTCGCCGCACCAGTACCGACCTGAAACTGCGAAGTGCTGTTAGACTCGATGTCAATGCTGCCGGCATCGCCAGTGCCTTTGCCGTTAGCGCTCAATGCGCCATTGACAAAAACAGTGCCACTGCCGCTGGTGCCGGCTTTCAACGTAATACTGGATCCTTTCCCGTTGTTCCCAAGCGACCCCAGGATAAAGGCAGCCGGATTGTTCACCTGGATGTTGCCGCTGGCAGATGTCACCGTGACGCTACCGCCATCACCAGTAGAGCTGCCGCTCGATCCGCCTGTGGCGGAAATCTCGGTGCCGGGGGAGTCCGTATCCATGATGAAATTGCCCGAGGCGGCAGTTATGTTTATGGTACCGCCGTTGCCGCCGCCCGAACCGTTAGCCGAGACCACAAACAAACCCGTGCCGGTTATGCCAATCGTCGAGCCGTTAAGCGTTATGGTGCCGCCACTGTAAGTGCCGGGCGCAACTGCATCTGCTGATAAGGTTCCAGCTCCAACCTGCAGAGAACCATTGCCTGCATCCAGAATGAGAGAACCGCCGGACCCACCGCTGGACGAGCCTTTCGCAGAAATGTTTGTTGCTGCCGTCACGGTAACACCACCGGCTCCGAGACTCTTGACAGTTATCATTCCACCGCTGCTGCCGCTGCCAGTACCGTTGGCAGCAATGGTTCCATGCACGCCGTTGATAACTGCCGTGCTGTCGACTGTGAATACAGTACCGCTGTTGGAAGTCAGAGTCACAGTACCGCCAGCGCCAGTACCCACACCGCTGGCATCAATACTGCCTGAGACATAAAGATTACCGCCGGCAGCTGCGGTGCCGGCAGTAAGAATGATGTTGGCACCGGTGCCGCTGGAAAGAGGCCTTGCCAGGAGATAGCCAGGGTCCACAGTCAGATTGCCGCCATTCTTGACAGTCACCTGCCCACCTGCACCGCCTGCGGTACCTGACTGCGTCGTAATTGAAATGTTGCCGGTGTCCGAGCCGACAGTAAGCGCACTGCTACCTGTCTGAATGACCGAAATCTGCCCACCGCTGCCGCTTCCAACTCCACTTGCATTCAACGCAAGCACGCCGCTCGAGGAAAAGCTGATACTGTTTGCCGTAAGTGAGAGCGTTCCCCCGGAGTAACTGCCTGCCCCCTGTCCTGCTGTCGAAATAGTTGCGGCAGAGGGAAGGGTCAGAGTTCCTGTTCCGGCATTGAGCGTCAACGACCCGCCGGCACCGGTGGTCGGCTGAAACGCCAGATTGGCGGGACCCACAAGGCTCGTAATTGTAATTCCACCGATGCCAGCGTTGTTTATGGTTATACTTCCACCAGTGCCTGTAGAGCCGGGCAGCACTGAGATGTTGTTCAAAACGCCATTGCTGCTTACCGCACCCACAGTGAATGTGCTGCCTGATCCATTATTGATTGTGACACTACCACCGTTGCCGCTGGTGGCGTTGTTTGTTATCCCGCCATTTACATAAATCTTTGCCGGAGCGCTGGCAGTTCCTGCATCAAGAGTAATTTGCGCGCCGTTGGCAGTCAGTGTGGCAGTGGTAATCCCCATGCCGGATACGGTGCCAGGGCTGAAAGTCCCTCCCGACGTAGCCCCACCCGGACTGACTGTAATGTTTCCAGACAGAGATGGTGTGGCTGCCGCAATGGTTATATTGCCAGTACCTGGGCTGCCGCCGCTGGTAGTAACAGGACCTGTCGTGATTGAAGTTGATCCGGCAGTAGTGGTAGCACCACCGATAATCAATACATTGCCGCTGGAAGCTCCGTTCGACCCACTGCTTGTAACCGTGACTGACGAAGGAAGAGTAATTAGACCGGCACCCGGATACAGCCCTGAATAAGCAACAAGCGTTATATTGCCTCCTGCGCCCGCCGTGCCCGCCGAAGTCAGTGACGTGATGTTGGAAGCATTGATCTGCCCACCGCCAGGCACAGGTCCGATAATGGTAAGAGTAGTCGCCGTATCGTTATATCCTTGCTGGCTTCCGCTGGAGCTGAAGTTAGCTCCGGCAAGCATGAAGATGTTCCCGCCGGTAGTCCCGCTCGAACTGACAGCCACGCCGGAATTGAAGTCAATGTCGCTGTGGGCAACGATTGTCAGGGGATTTCCGGAAGTGGACAGCAAGGAAGTAATTACCACGTTGCCTGTAGTATTGAAGAAACTCGGATCACCTGATATCTGCATCTGTCCTAGAGTGAGATTGGGCGAAGCCGCCTGAATATGTGCGCAGCCAGCTGTAATATTAAGCGTCCCCAACAGCTCGCCAACATCTACAGACACGCTGCCCTGTCCGGAGTTCAAATTCAGCTCGCGCGCTATCCAGTTGCCTCCTGCAAGATTGAGGTCAGCTTTCTGATTAAACCTGGCATCGCGAATATTGATCTGACCGGCAAGTGCCTGCATCTGCCCGCCAGTATTATTGACAAGAATTGATTGACTGTTTGCAGCAGTAATATTTATGTTACCTACAAGCGCCGATATGTTGCCACTGTTGATAATGTTGCCGATGCCTGACATCAGGTTGATATTCTGCGCAACGATCGACGAGCCAGGCAACTGGTTGATAATCGAGCCAGCAGCAGCAGCCGTCAGGTTGCCGGCACTGGCGATCACTCCAGAGTTGATTATATTCTGCACTGCATTAAGAGTCAGGTTCAGTCCTGCTATCGCACTGGCATGTCCTGCCAGCCCACCGCTCGGCAGAATAGAGGTCAGGAGAGCCCCGGCTTGATTATTTATGTTCAAAGCATTGATTACAGCAGTACTAACAGCCGGGTTGGAAGAGATCGCATAAAAGGTTCCTGCATTTGTTAGATTGCCTGCCAGAGAGAGTGTGGATGTGGCACCAAAATCCTTAACAGCTGTAACCCCGGCAGGAATCACCAGGCTATTAACAAACTGATTGAATTTTGCACCAATGTTGAAGCTGCCACCAACTGCATTGCCTTGCGCCCCCAGCTGAATACTTTGCTGCCCAGTTGAGAAAACCTGAAAGACAGCCAGTCTCTCGGCTGGAGTCAAAAGGGAAGCTGAAGTAACTGCCTGGGTGCCACCACCAACAACAATAGAGATTGGCTTAGATGAAGCCATGCGCCCGGCCATAACTGTTTGCTGAGTAGAGGTAAGATCAAGGTTGATCTGCGATCCTGCCGCTGCCCCGGCATGTTGAGCAGGCGCTGCACTGACCGGCGCTGCCGGTGCCGTCTGCGCCCAAACAACTTGCTGCACGGCACTAGACAAAGTGAATACCACCAAGACAATCCATGACAGAAACCTGCAAGCAGTCTTGTTAACCATTATTGTTGCCTCTAACCTTTGTGACTCAGTAGAAGACGCACGCCACTCAAAGCAGTTCGGTTGTCACTACACAGAATGCTGTCTGTCCCACAACCACACCACCCGAAGCAAAAAGGAGCGCAGCAACAACTGTGCTGGGGCTGACTCAATCCCTACAGTTGGCGGCTCTCCAGCTCAGCCCACCTTCACCACATGACGCCAGTAGACAGTTTTCCAGTATAAAGTCGAACCCCTCGATTGGGGGATGGTTCAAGTAGAATTAATTAAGGGTTGTTTAATAGCAGGCATATTATTTCACCACATGAAGCCAGTAAACGATTCCCCTCCCTCGCATAGAGCAGCATCCCTCGATCGGGGGATGCCCCAAGTGAATTTTATTAGGGCTTGTTTAATAACAGGCTTCTATCAAGACATTTGCTTCTGGGTTAACAGAATCAACTCAGTTGGGACGCAACAAATCTAGCTGCCTCGCCAGATACGCTGGAGAATGACGGCGGCGGGCACCAGAGATAACTGCCACTAACCGTCCTCGCAGCTGGCAGAGAAGATACGTCTTCTGAATTTTGAAGAGAGCTGTAGTTCCACTGCTAACCGCTTCATGACTATCTTCAAGGGTTGAACAGTATCTCCTATATGACTGGGCAGCGGTCTGCGAATTACCATAGTCAATTACCAGGAGCTTCAATCGTTCGGGAGTAGGCTCCTGAAATTGATAGTCAGCGCTGGCTGCTCCAGCACACTGCCCCAGATCAAGCACATTGAGATAGGGAATTGACAAGATGCGCCTGGCAACAATAGGTCCCATAATTAGCTTCTCGCTACCACCTATGCGGTCCAGCTGCGGTAGATAAGTAACTATGGCAGGAAGCGCAGAGCGCCTCTGGACAGTTGCAGCAATGCGATTGGATAGTTGCCGCATCATATCCTTAGCTTCATCATCTTCTTCAGCTGTTGTAGAGACACAGACAAAACAATCGTCTTGCCAGAAGGAGAGACTCTGATCGTCCTCGCTTGATGCGTCGCCGCGCCTGACTACAGTGGTTGCACCACGTCGCAAAAAAGTATATGCCCCGTAAGCGCCTTGAGGCGTTTCAAACTTATAAAGCTTGAGTATTATACGACGCTGTCCACGTTGAAAAGCCCTCCACACCAGAGCTTTTACATGGAATTCACGCAGCGCCAATTGCGCGTCGTCAGCGCCAAAGTTATCTGCAGGCTGAACAACAGTCTCACCGCCTACCCAACCTTCACTTTGGAAACGTTGAATCTCGCCGAGCGCCGGTCCAATCTCAATTGGCATGCGAGCTGGTTGAGCAGAGGTTGGGCCCGGTAACGGTGCACCCTGACCACCTGCACAATCAGCCGGCAGCCCAGCTGCCATAACCGCTGCACTTAACAATAATGATAGTGCAAGATTAGCACCAGACACCGGCATAGCACCCCAAAACACAATCCAGCTACTTGCCTTGCACACGATCTGGCGTGATAGCAACTAAGGCCCAATATAGTGCAAACTGTTTGACTGTATTCCTGAACTCATCAAGACTCACTGGCTTGCGAATAAATGAACAGGCTCCCTGCCGATAAGCTCTAATAACATCTTCATCCCCGCTGCCAGCAGTCAACATTACAATCGGTATCTGTTTGAGCACAGGATCAGCTTTAACTTCCTCAAGGACCTCAAACCCGTTCATCTTAGGCATATTAATGTCAAGCAAGATGAGACCTGGTCTCGCAGCGCTCTTGTATTCCCCTGTGCACCGCAAGAACGCCATCGCCTCTTCACCATCTCTTGCAACCTGCAGAATGTTCACCAGTCCTGATTCGGTTAGCGATTCCTTAATCAGAACAACATCATCGTCGTTATCCTCAACCAGAAGGATTGTCACTGCATCAAGAGTCATTGAGGTTTAGCTCCTTTAACAGGCGGCGCCTAGCACAAGAATCTGGAGTCGCTCACCGCCTTGTCCGGGATTGCCGCAAGAAATCCCAGTACCATCTAATCTATCCGTTGGCAGCGATTCATTTCTTGGGCAAGTTTTCACAATAACATTAGCATTAATCAGGTTGCTTATCGTTGGCTCTAACTTTTCTAAGACAAGAAAGAGCCAAGCGTAATAATATAACCATTTGTACTACTTTCCCCATTATATGGACAAACTGTCAGGTTTCTGAAATAGTCAATATCTCAAGCAGTTGCAACTAAAGCAACCACCAACCAGCCTTATTTAGAGTAGCTTATATATGACAGAACACAACTCCTGGAAGTTCGCATCAACAGGATCATTAACATGAAAGTCTTGCTCATCGAAGACAACCCCGACGCAGCAGAGCTGGTCAGGTTGCTCCTGGAACCACATCTCGAGTTTGAGCTTAAGTGGTGCAACTGTTTAAGTGACGGACTAAGATGCCTTGCTGAGAACAAGTTTGATGCTGCCTTGCTTGATCTGGCATTGCCTGACGCATATGGGCTCCAGACATTCACAGCTCTGCATCTCGAGGCTCCGGCACTGCCAGTAATAATCCTGACAGGTGTTAGTGACGAAGAGCTCACAAAAGAGCTTTTACAGCGCGGTGCTCAAGATTATTTACTCAAGGACCGTCTCAATTGTGATTCCCTTCTGAGATCGTTACGCTATGCCGTATTACGCAAAAAATCAGATGAGTTGGAAGCACATGCCCGCTTAACGCACCAGCGCAACGAGTTTAGAGCAGCTCTGGCACATGATCTGAAGATGCCGCTAGATGGAGCCAAGAAGTTGCTTGCCTTGCTAATCGATGGACTTTGTGGAGGGTTTACTCCAAAACAGTTAGAACCTTTACGCCTCCTGCAGGAAAATAATCAACGTCTGCTCACTATGGTTAACAGCCTGTTGGAGGTTTATCGCTACGAGACCGGAGAGGAAAGCCTCCATATAAAGGAGCTTGATCTGGCATCAACCATAGCTGATGCAATAGCCAGCACAGTCTCTTTGCAGACCAAAGATTGCCTGGAAGTCCGCGTCAATATCCCCGACGGGCTCACAACCATAACAGCTGACTACCGGGCAATCTGTCGTCTCTTATCCAATATTTTCGACAATGCAGCCAAATTTACTCCCTCTGGCGGGCTTATTGAAATATCAGCAGAGCGCAGCACCACAACCGTGTCCATTCGCATTAAAGACACAGGATTAGGCATTTCGACCGAAGATCAAAACAGATTGTTTGACCGCTGGTGGCAGGGAGAGTCTGGCAAAAAATATGTTGCCAGTACCGGTTTAGGTCTTTATCTTTGCAGGCTGATTGTTGAAGCTCATCACGGCACAATTAAATGTGAAAGTACTATCGGCACAGGCACCACCTTTACTATTGCGCTGCCAATACGATCAACGAGCACCGCAATCAAGATGGTGTCGCAGCACCAATCTGAGCATGACAAGTAGCGCGTCAGGCAGCTTTCAACAGACACTACTAAGAAACCAGTGCTTCCCGAGTAGACAGCTGTAGACACCTTGCTAGATTTGCCTGGCTAGACAGTCCAATTGCTGACTGAACCAGGAGATTGTTTTCTCCAGACCACTCTTCAAGTCCACCTGCGGCGACCAGTCAAGAAGCTTTCTTGCTCTACTTATATCTGGAAGCCTGCGCCGTGGATCATCAACAGGTAAAGGCTCAAACACTACCTGACTCTTTGCTCCTGTCAGCTGTTTCACAAGCTGAGCTAGCTCCAGAACAGTAAACTCGACAGGATTGCCCAAATTTACAGGCTCATGATAGTCCACAGCCATGAGCCTTATAAACCCTTCAATAAGGTCTGAGACATACTGAAAGCTACGAGTCTGCTTGCCCTCACCATAGATAGTAAGCTCTCGCCCGGACAGAGCCTGAGATATAAAGTTGGAGACTACTCGACCATCATTTACACGCAAGCGTGGACCGTAACAGTTAAAAATCCTGACGATACGGGTATCTAAACCGTGCTTCTGGTTATAGGCCACAGTCAAAGCCTCAGCAAAGCGCTTCGACTCATCGTAAACCCCCCGCGGACCAATCGGATTAACACAGCCCCAGTAGCTTTCAGACTGAGGATGCACTTCAGGGTCACCATAAACTTCTGAAGTACTGGCAAGCAAGTACTTGCATGATTTCGCTTTGGCTAATCCAAGCGTATTGTGAGTACCTAGAGAGTTGACCTTCATCGTCTGGATAGGCAGCTCCAGGTAGTCGACCGGACTGGCCGGACTAGCCAGATGTATCACCCAGTCTAACGGTCCAATCATATGAATATGATTGGACACATTATGATGAATAAATTCGAAGCGCGGATCTGCTCTATGTGAATCAATATTCGCCAGGTTGCCTGTGATCAAATTGTCCATGACAGTGACATAGTGCCCGTCAGCCAGCAACCTGTCAGTCAGGTGAGATCCAATAAACCCGGCTCCGCCCGTGATGAGAATCCTCATCTGCCAACTCCCCTGTAGACAAAACCAGAGGCAATCAAGCTCTTCTCTGATAAGAAATTTCGTCCATCAATAATAAGCGGACGTCTCATTGCCACAGCAATCTCTTTCCAGTCAGGGTGCCTGAACTGCTCCCACTCGGTTACAAGAACAAGCCCGTCGCAACCGGAGGCAAGATCTTCAAGACTAGAGCAATAACCAATCTCAAGACCCGGATGCAAGCGAGCACAAATCTCCATACTTACCGGATCATAAGCCTTCACTTCAGCACCCATCTTGAGCAATTTATCAGCTATGCTCAGACTGGGAGCATCCCTTAAATCATCAGTATTAGGCTTAAATGAAAGCCCCATGAGACCAATTGTGCGTCCTTTGATAATCTTCAGTTCTTCCTGCAACTTAGTGATAACTGTCAGCCTCTGACGCTTATTGACTGCCATTGTCGATTCCAGAAGAGCTGTTTGACAGTTGTATTCACGAGCAACGTCAATTAGAGCATTAATATCTTTGCCGAAGCAGCTACCACCCCAGCCAACACCAGCAGAGAGAAATTTAGACCCAATACGCTTATCAAGCCCAATTCCATGCATCACCTGCAGTATATCGGCACCAACTTTTTCACATAGTCCCGAAATCTCGTTAGCAAAGCTAATTTTCATACCGAGAAAAGCGTTGGCCGAGTACTTGATCATCTCTGCCGAGGCTAGATCTGTAACTACGAAAGGAGCATCACAAATATAGTCAGGACGCGGCACGCAAGCAGGAGCAACAAAATTTTGTTCCAATATCGGGCAGTACAACTCTCTCATTCTGGCAATTGCTTCTTCATCGCCAGAGCCGACCACTACACGATCTGGATAAAGACTATCAGAGATAGCACTACCTTCACGTAAGAATTCAGGATTGCTGACTACAACAAAAGACGGACCCTGAGATCTTGCAGAACGAGCAGGAACAGTCTGTACTGTTTGCAGACCCTGGCTAACCAGCATCTCGACCCAGTTGCCGGAACCGACCGGCACTGTTGATTTGTTTACAACAATGCGGCGTTTTTCACAGTCCAGTGCGGCTCCTATCGCCTTAGCAGCTGCGACTACTTGAGAAAGATCTGGCTCACCATCGCTCTTAGCAGGCGTGCCTACTGCAATAAAGATAATTTCAGAACGCTTTACTGCGTCACCTAAATTACTCGAGAACTCAAGAGTACCGTTAGCTGAACATTCACCGATAAACTGATCTAATCCAGGCTCATAAAATGGTGACTTCCCGGACTTGAGCGACAGCAAACGCCTCTCATCTGCGTCAACAGCAATAACATTATTGCCAAAATAGGCAAGACACGCGCTGGTTACTAACCCGACATAGCCAGCACCGATGACACAAACATCCACTGATTAAAACTCCCGAAACGACACTATTTCATATTCTAGAGCTTGGCTCCAGAAGTTGCGCTTAAATATAACAGATGCTTGTGATAGGCTCATGATATTCGACTTATTGGAGTTGCCGATGTCTTCATACTTAGATCAATTCATCTCCACCATAGCTCGGCTGCGGGCTCCTGATGGCTGCCCGTGGGATAAAGAGCAGACTCACACCACGCTAGCGCGTTATCTTCTCGAAGAAGCATATGAGGTACTGGAGGCGATCCATCTTGAAAGCCCTCAACTCTTGAAAGAGGAGCTCGGCGATCTTCTCCTGCAGATAGTCCTTAACGCGCAGATTGCCAGCGAAGAAGGACATTTCAACATTCAAGACGTTGCTCGCTCAGTTAACGATAAGATGCTCAGCCGGCATCCACATGTCTTTGCTGACTCCAAAGTAAATACTCCCGACGAAGTGGTAGCACAATGGGAAGAGTTAAAACATCGCGAAAAGCTCTCAGCCAATATTAATACTTCAGCAATCGATGGCGTGCCACGCACCCTGCCAGCTCTCCTGCAGGCGCTTAAAATCTCAGAACGTGCAGTGACGCAAGGATTCGAATGGGAGAACGAAGAAGAGATCTGGAGCCAGCTGGATAGTGAACTGGCAGAGCTCAGAGAGGCAATTGCAGCGCCACCACACGACAGTCGCAGGCGCAATATAGATCTTGAACTTGGTGATGTTTTCTTCACTCTCGTCAACATCTCCCGCTGGCAGCGGCTGAACCCAGAAGAGTCATTACTATTGGCAACAGAAAAATTCAAGCAACGCTTCCGCAAAATGGAAGAGATCTCGGTGAGACCGCTCAAAGAGCTGGCAAAAGCAGAGCTAGAGCTGCTCTGGCATCAAGCCAAAAGTTCGCTTGCTGACGAGGCTTGAACACGCCGCTCAAACAGCTGACGGAATTTACTGTGCCTGCTTGCCGACAGAGTCATGCCGGGATGAGTCAACCTTGGCCACTTTGAGCGGAATATTATTATCAAGCGACAGATCAATGTAATCAAGATCGCCTTTTACCTGGTCCAGAGCTGGAACAACCGAGGCCAGGCGCCCAAGCCTTCTGGTGAGAGTCGAGTCGGCAACACCAAGTTTCAAGCGCAGATTGCCATCTTGAACAACAATATTTTGTAAATTGCGCATGTCTACTGAATCAACTTTCTGACCTGTCTGAGAGGCGACAAAAGCTACCCATGCTGCCCACTGAGAAACATCAGCTTTTGTCAGCTTCATCCCGTCCGGTCCATAAATCTTAAATTCAGGTCGAATGACATTAGGAAACTCATCTACCGGAATCATTCTGCCTGTCTCAGCAATCACAGCAACACCTGGACCATCTGTAGTTGTGGCAAATGTAGCCCAGGGAAACTCTTCAAGCACCTGCACTACCAGATGCGGACGCGGCAAAACATAACGGCGCACAAAAGCATATCTCACTGCTTCAAGAGAACGCACACGCGCTTCCAGGTTCTTTGGGTCCAGCTTGTAGATAAGTTTGCCTGCACATCCGGAGAGAGCGCCTCGCACCTGCTCGACATCAACAACTTGATTCCCCTGAACAATAATGTCTCTTTCGGCATCGGCTAACGACCAGGGCAGGAAAAGAAAACCGCTGGCTGCTCCAGCTAAGAGCAGAAACAAAGAAAGATAACGTACTACCTGGCGGCGCACTCTGGCTCTCTTAGCCAGCTTGCGTCGCTCACGCCGGCTGCGAATCAAGTCTTGTCTCTCTTGAAGGCGCAAGTTCATGTTAACTGAACCTCCGCAGACAGGCACGCCAGGTCAACCTCACCAGCAAAACTCTCCCTGGCAGGTCCTGTAAGCCGCACATGGTTGTCCCGGACGCTCCAATCTACAATGAGCGAACCACCGGGAATGACAACTGTTGCCGACCGATCGAGCAGATCTTGCAAAACTCCCGCAACCAGAACGGCAGCCGCTCCAGAAGCACATGCTAAAGTAGCCCCACAGCCACGCTCCCAGACAAGCACACGCACCCGCTGCCTGCTTTCAGTGTAAGCGAACTCAACATTTACGCCTTGCGGAAAGGCTGGCAGCCTCTGAATTGTTTTTGCCAGTTCTGCCAGATTTTCTTCCGCAAAAGCTGGATTAAAGATAACGCAGTGCGGGTTTCCCATGCTCACACAGGTTATCTCAACTATGCTTGGGCCTGCAGTCAGAGATTCTTTAACAACATGGTTGCGGACAGTTCCGGACATCGGAATTTCAGAGCTTGCCAGAATTGGCTCGCCCAGATCAATTGTTATTTCATCAGCCGATGCAAAGTGAACTGGAACTGCTCCAATGGCAGTTTTAATAGTGAAATCAGGCGGCTCAACCAATCGGCGCTCAACTGCCCAGAGGGCCAGACAACGCAGTCCGTTGCCACAGATCCTTGCACCAGAGCCGTCACTATTGACATAATGCCATCCAATCTGTCCGCTATGCCCAGAAGCAGATCGCGCCACAATTAAACCGTCAGCCCCTACTCCAAAGTGCCTGTCGCACAAAAGGCGGGCCGCCCGGCTAGATTCGCCTTCCCAATCTTGTTCAGACACAGGGAAAGCTTTCTTTAAGTTATCCTCTGACACAACAACAAAGTCGTTGCCCAACGCCTGCATCTTAGTAAATGGCAGCACCTGCTGGGCAGACATTCTGCTCGCTAGAACCTGCTTAGACCTGTCAGCATGCTCACTTGGCAACTGCACTACCTCATAGAAGCCAGCAATCTTCAACCAGACGATTATACAGCTTTGACCTTGACATGGCTTAAGCATCGGGCAGGATTCAGATGGCAACACAGTCATCCGTCAAGCAGCAGTCAAATATGGTCAATGATTTATTTGCAGGCAATGAATACTTATACCGCAATCAGCCAGGAGAACTCAATCCGCCGAGCAAGCGCTGGCAGTTGCCATACAGCTAAAATATATGGCAGTAGCCATCTAATCATTGTAAGTCTAAAGGCAGGGCGATGCGGGTATACCTTTCGGTAGACATTGAAGGCATTAACGGGATTGTGCACTCCAGCCAGACACAGCCCGGAGAGCCCGGTTATGAACGTTCAGTACAACTGATGCACCAGGAGACTAACGCTGTCATAGAAGGTGCACTGGCAGCAGGAGCAGCCGAAGTCATAGTCAACGACGCTCACTATGATATGCGCAATCTCCGCCCAGAGCTGCTTCATCCACAAGCCAAACTGATAAGCGGCTGGCAAAAGCCTTATTCTATGGTCTCCGGTGTCGACAAGCAGGTTGATGTCGCCTGCTTTGTCGGCTATCACAGCCGCGCCGGCACTGCTCGCGGTGTCTTAAGTCACACATATCGCGCTCAGGTATTTTATGACGTCAAACTGAACGGCGTCTCAGTAGGTGAGACCGGACTGAATGCTGCCCTGGCAGGCCGTTTTGGCGTCCCAATTGCTCTTATCACTGGCGACGATGTTGTCTGTGCCGAAGCGGCCGAGCTTATTGGTCCTGTTGCCTTAGTGCCTGTGAAAACAGCTCTTTCACGCTATGCGGCACTCTTTTCTCCTCCTTGCGAGCTACTTGAGACTCTGCGCACACAGACAGAAAAAGCTCTCAGCTCACGAAAGAGCTGGCAGCTCTTTCGCCCAGCTAACCGGTCAACTTTGACTATTACTTTCTTTGATCCAGCTATGGCAGATGGAGCTGAGCTTTTGCCTGAAGTCCAGAGAACTGGGGCGCGAGAAGTTGAATTCAGCCATGAAGACTATGCTGTAGTTTTCAAACTCATGCTGGCTGTTGGCGTGATCGGCTCTTCCCGCCGGGACTCTTTCTTCTCTTAGGCTTACCACCGTAATGGCGCTGCTCGCTTACTGTCGTTAAGGCCTATTAAGTTTTTGCAAATTTAAGCTATTTTTCGAGGGTTAACAGCCTGTCCCGGGTAATAAACCAGTGGTGGCATTCTTCTTGCAACACGTCCTTGGGCACACCTTCTCCACTTCTCTGGTTACGGGCATGTTCCACCCTTCTCCCCAGCATGTATATCTGACGCAACAGGTAATAGCCCTGAACCAGAGCTACCCGTGCCCACGTTGCACTGGCGGCATGATGGAACCGTATGGTTTAACAGAGACACTCAAGTGCACTGTCTGCAAGCGCATTTATGTCCCTTTACGAGGCGGGCGTTATCTTTATCCTGCTCGTTCTATTGGCTGGCGTATAGCGCCCACCTTCTGGTGGGACGGCTTTAAGTGGCACTGGGCTGGCACAACTGCTACAGGTCGCCAGCTAGCAGCGATAGTAATGTTAAGCCTTCTGCCCGTAACAGCTATCTACCTGGCTATCTCTTTAAACCTTTGGAACGGGCGTCCAGAGTGGTGCCACCCTGCCCTCTTGACACTTGTGACCGGACTCTTCGCCCTTCAACTTGTTTATCTCATCTGTTGGGATTTCAACTACCACTCAAAGCAGCGCTACCACTAGCCCCTTTAGTATAAACATATTACAGTCAGCTTATTGACAAGCCGCTACTGTTGCATCCCTCTTGCCCGGGCAGACATCTGCGAACATGTCGCCCACACCCCAGAGGCTTTTCCACTCACGAGCACAGCTGCCGGATCTCGTTAAGACCCGATACCGTTCCCTTCACTCATACCTGTACCTGCAGCGGTCTGTTGCTACGCATATGCTCGGGTCGGTCCCGACACCTTATCTAAACGTTATTACGTTTAAACCGCCAATCCGCAGTCGTTCTGACTCGTTTATAATGCGGCTATGCAACACTCTCCCAGCAATTCTCACACTCCGGTCATGCTTGAGCAGGCTATGGAGTTTCTCAATGTTCGTCCAGGACTGGACTATGTCGACGCCACAGCTGGTGCCGGCGGTCATCTGCAAGAGATTATCAGGCTACAGGCAGGAGCCGGCAGAGTTATTGGCATAGACCGAGACAGCAGCTCTCTTGAACGCCTGGCAGAGAAAGTGGGCGATACTGCTCAGCTTGTGCACGCCAACTACTGCGATATTGAGCAAGTGCTGACCGACCTGGGGATTCACACTATAAAAGGTGGCATCCTGGCAGACCTGGGAGTGTCATCAATGCAGATTGATAATGCTGCCAGAGGATTCAGTTTCCTTGCCGACGGACCGCTTGACATGCGGATGGATCCATCTGCAAAGCTGACTGCTGCTCAGCTTATCAATTCAGCTTCCGAACGAGAACTAGCCGATATCATTTATAGATATGGTGAAGAGCGCCAGGCAAGAAGAATTGCCCGCTCAATAGTGGCAAAACGCCCGCTCAATACTACAGGAGAGCTTGCTGAGCTGGTCAGAGGCTGCTTGAAGAGCTCTTATTCAGCTGCTACCGGGCGGCGCGACAGATCACACCCGGCAACACGTACATTTCAAGCTGTGCGTATAGCTGTCAACCAGGAACTGGAAAGCCTTGAAAAATTCTTACATGCTGCCTTAAAAGTTCTTGCTCCAGGCGCCCGGCTTGTCATCATCACTTTTCATAGTTTGGAAGATCGCTTAGTTAAGCAAATTTTCAGGGAAGCAGCCTCAGAGTGCCTCTGCCCACCGCGGCAGCCGGTCTGTACCTGCCATCACGAGCCCGAATTGCTGATAATGACTCGAAAACCGGCACTTCCATGTGACAAAGAAGTGCTTGCCAATCCCCGTAGTCGTAGTGCTAAACTACGGGCTGGAGAAAAGGCCGCTTCAGGGAGATGACATGCACAGTTTGGAGCCCGCACGGAGTCTAGCCGCCCGGCAGCAGGAATATATACGCAAGATTGATGCGTCAGTACCTTACCCGCATGTCGTACCGGTTTTGGTCCCCGCACGAGCACGGCGGCACGCCCCTCTTTTAGTCAAAGCTAATCATGTTCTGCGTACCACTCTTATCGCTCTGTGCGGTATTGCAATTCTTGGCTACGGCTTGGATGTGGCAGCATCTAATGATGTCGGCAAGCTACAAGAACAAGCACGCAGACTCTCCGAGCAAAATACTGAACTTTCTGCTCAGCTTCTGCGAGTAATCTCTTTCCAGGGGATTCAAGACAACGCTCTCGGGAGCCTTGGACTGCGCGTGCCAGAGCAGGTCCTGATAGCTAAAGAAGTTCAGCCATATCCGCTCGTCCCATTCCAAGCACAGAAGCACCATCTGCCTCTCATGGCAGGCTACTAGCCGAGAAGTCCCGGCAGGACATCATTTCGCCCTGGACAAACTGAGGGCTCAGCAGCGGAGCGCTTATAGCTTTATGCCGCCACAGATTACAGATACACCACACAACAAGCATGTCAACAGATCCGGGCGACAGCCCCGTTCTCCTTTGTGGCGCCTTCGGGTATGGCAACTAATCCTCCTGACAGGAGCAGCAATCATTGCAGGGAGACTTTATTATCTCCAAATTGTCAAGGGTCCGGAGCTGGCGCGCCGCGCTGCTGAGCAGAGACAGCAGAACCGCCTGCTTGTCCATAGAGGGGCAATAACAGACCGGCATGGACTACCGCTGGCAATTGATACTACCCGGTATGACGTTTATGTTCACCCTGACCTGCTCAAAGTACCTCGGGAGGAGGCAGCAACAACACTTGCTGACATTACTCACCAGGATGCGTCCAGAATGCTGCACCTGCTTTCAGCAGGATATCCTGTGGCTACAATTGCTCGACATTTAGGAAGAGAAGAGGTCGATGAGCTACAAGCGCTTAACTGGCCAGGAGTCGACCTTGTACCGCGACCTTTCAGACATTATCCGGAAGGCAAACTGGCCTCGCACATATTAGGGTATGTCAATCTGGACACTCATGGACAGGGCGGTGTTGAGCAAGCTGAAGAGGCGCTCTTGAAGAATACCGGTTCGGTGAACAAACCGCAGCTTGATGGGCGCGGCAGACCAATACTAATCTCTGACGTTGGTCCCATTATGGAGATTACCCCGCCGCTAGGCAGGCAGGTCGAACTTACAATAGACAATTATCTGCAACACCTGTCCGAAAAAGAGCTGACAGCTATGTGCCTGCACTCTCACGCTTTGCGGGGAACAGCGCTATTAGCCGACCCGACCACTGGAGAGCTTCTCGCCTGGGCTAATTATCCTAATTACGATCCAAATGACTATTCCAAATTTGCCTTTGAAGTGACTAAGAACTGGGCGATGGTTGATGTATACCAACCCGGTTCAACCTTCAAAATCCTGACAGTTGCCTCCGCTCTCGATACAGGAGCAATCCGCCCCAACTCCACCTTTTACGATGGTGGCACTTTAGCAGTAGGCAACCGCACCATCCACAATCACGATGGCGGACATGGAACGCTCGATCTTCTGCACCTGTTTATCCATTCGAGCAACGTGGCTGCAGCCCAGGTTGGTCTATCAATGACACCGGAACAGTTTTACGGCAAACTTTCAGACTTTGGCATCGGCAAGCAGACCGGCATCGATCTGCCTGGCGAATCTGCTGGACTGCTGCTTGACGCCAAGTACTGGCGCCCTATTGACCAGGCTACAACCGGCTTCGGTCAAGGAGCTGTTGCAGTAACACCGCTTCAGCTGGTGGCAGCTGTAGGTGCCCTGGCAAACGGCGGACTGCATGTTCAACCTCACCTGATCAGGCGCATTTATGATCCCAAGACAGGTGTCACCGAGAAGTGGACAGAAGCACACAAGCACCAGGTGCTCACCAAAGCTACAGCAGAGCTGGTCTCCAAACTTTTAGCACAAAATATTGAACTTGGTACACAACTGGCAGGTAAAGTGCCGGGCTATCGCGTTGCTGGCAAGACTGGCACTGCACAGAAGTCCATCCAGGGAGGTCGCGGCTATATGGCAGGACAAACTGTGGCATCCTTTATCGGCTTCTTGCCGGCCGAGAGCCCGCAGCTTCTCTGCCTGGTTGTTATCGACAGTCCACAAACTGACGGTCGCTGGGGAAACACAGTTGCCGGTCCGGTCTTTAACGCTATCTGCATCGAAGCAGCTCGCTATCTGGGGATTCCGCCTGCGGAGAAGGTCACCTCAGACACAAAGAGCAATCAACCTCTCACAACAAAGGCACCTTCAGTAATGTATGCCGACGAGACTGACAGGGAACCTAAGCGTGCCGACAGATAATCAGATAGCTCAGTCTGGACTAGCAAAGATTTTCGGACTGGTAGCAATTCTCACTGTTCTTTCCAAGTTAGCCGGGCTGGCACGCGACATAGTCGTTTTGCAATATTTCGGAACTTCATATGTAAACGATGCATACAACTATGCTTATCTGCTCACAGGCAACATCCTTGTCTTATTCGGCGGGCTTGGCGGCCCGTTCCACTCAGCAACAGTAGCAATTTTAACTCCGCGCCGGAATGAAGCCGGAACTGGACGCCTGGTAGCACAAATTACAGTAGCCACAATAGCTGTTCTAGCAGTTGTCGCAGTTGTCGCCTGGTGGGCTGCCCCGTATTTAGTATCACTTATAGCTCCTTCCCCGGGACATACTTCCATATACCGCCACCAGCTGTGGACTGAAACTGTCTCCCAGCTGCGGTTTATGCTGCCTATTGTGGCCATTACAGGAGTTGTCGGCATCTCATACGGCATCCTCAATGTTTATGGCAAGTTCTTCTGGCCATCTCTGTCTCCAGCCATAGCCAGTCTTGCCATAATAGTGGCAGTTCTCGGCTTTGCCGGAGTCGACGGAGGCACCTGCCTGGCTGTAGGCACTCTTGTTGGGGCTGTCGGGCAGATGGCAGCCCAACTGCCGGGCATAGTCAAGTCAGATCTTAAATGGGGTCTTTCCTGGGCTCCGCAACCAGGTCTGAAGGAATACTTCACTATGCTCTGGCCAGCAGTAATCAGCACTTCAGTAGGACAGCTCACTGTCTATGTAGACTGTTTTTTTACTTCGCAGCTACACGAAGGCTCATGGACAGCCATAGTCAATGCCAACCGCCTTATCCAGCTTCCGCTCGGCGTGCTCTTAACAGCCATGCTGGTACCTATTCTGCCTCGCTTCACAGAGCAGGTGACAGCCGGACGGATAGATGATCTCAAAGCAGAGTTCCTCCGCGCTCTGCGTTTTCTCTGGTTTCTCGCCTTGCCGCTGACAGCTCTGCTTTGCGCCTGTCCAAGCGAGATGATTCAGCTATTATTTCAGCGTGGGCATTTTGATCATCACTCAACCCAACTTGTCACTGAAGCACTCATTTTTATGGTGCCCTCAATCTTTTTCTATGTAGCACGTGATCTTATTACTCGCGTCTTTTATGCACACCAGGACTCAACCACTCCCTATCATGTAGCAATGCTTGCCATAGTAGTTAAAGCCATTCTGGATTGGTCGCTGGTAGGACCATTAGGCGTCGGTGGCATCTCTCTGGCAACTACACTTATCACCATCTTCAACTTGAGCCTTCTCGCCTTTTTCCTGAAGAAAAAGATTGGCAACCTCGGCTTTACTAAACTGACCCGTCCGCTGGCAGTAATGCTGACTGCCTCCACTGCCTGCGGAGCCACTGCTTACCTTCTTCAACATTATCTGGCTGCTCACATGCCATCGACCAGCTTTATCTATCTGGCTTCGTCACTTGCTATCTCCTGCCTGTCAGGGCTGCTTGCTTACGGTGTAATCTGCCTTGTCCTGAAGCTGGAAGAGCCGCTTGCACTCATCAAACGATCACCGTTGAGCAGGTTTATGCCATAGCTACTTCACGCTGAATTTTGAGCCCGTCAGTGTCGAGCTAACAGCAGCAGCTGTGAGCAAAAATAGCTTGCAAAGAGACCTGGCAAACGGGTATATATAATGGCAAAGAGAGGACCCTACTGATACATCTTGTCAAGAGCCACCGGCAATTCAAGACAATGAAGCTGTATTGATCTCATTGTTCAGCCTGAGACCGTTAGAATCACACATCCGGGAATCATTATGAGTGGTATCCACAAGCCTGGCGAGCATCTGCTCAATGAAAAAGCCGCTGTCGCAGGACACGGTTCTGAACACGTCGAAGAAATTGCCCAGGAGATCTGGCGCCAGCGCCACAGCAGCAAATCAAGCACTGGGAAGATCAAGATATCCGAAGTGACAAATGGCAAGGTCAAGGAATACGAGCAAACCAATGACGCAAAAGTACAAGTTGAACGCAATAAACTCAACGAGTTAGCACGCAAGAAAATTAGCGATCCACTTGAGCTGGCTAAATTCCAGGCTGATATGTCACTGTTTGAATCAAGATCAACACAGTTGGAGACTATCTACTCAACTCCACTGGAGACGCTCTATAAAAAGCAAGGACTGACTGCTAAAGACGCAGCCGAACCAGCCCACAGCGAGGCAACCAGAGAGGCTCATAATGAGATTGCCAGAACCTACCATCAGATTTCTCGGCTCCTGGAAGCAAAGGACAATCCAAATGTTCCATACGACCAGCATCGCCGCACGCAAATTGCTGAGCAGGTTATCAGTCATGCTGCCAACCCAACTTTAATTGACCAGGGTAATCATCCTACCTGCAACGTCACAGCAGTAGAAGTGCGCAGCTATATCCGCACGCCGGCTGAAGCAGCCAGGCTGGTGGTTGATGTGTCCACCACCGGTGAGTATCTGACAACAGCAGATCACACAAAAGTAAAAATAGATCGCGCAAGCCTGGAACCAGACATAGAATCACAGCGGAACCCGCCGCCAGATGGCAGGCGAGGGCTGTCCAGTCAGGTTTTTCAGATTGCAGCAATCAATATTTATTACGCACATGAGAACAGTAAATCCAAACCGCCCGGGAAGCTGCGATACGAACAACACAGTCTGCCCAGTTCGAATCCTCTAGAGCTGCTTTACGGAAGCTATCGTGATCGTGTTGTGGATTACGCGACTAACCCGCCGCAAGAGAAGGAGGCAGGTATATCCAGAGCCGCCATGGCAAAACATTTCCTTGAGATTGGCAACCAGATATCTGGCGATAAGGATAAAGCTAGCGGCAAAGGTCCAACCGACTGGATTATCGGACACGCTGGTGCACGAGGCAGGGATACAACTGCTTATACCGGAATTGCCACGGAACAGGAGTTCCAGACCAAACTAGAGGAAGCCAAAAAAAATGGAAGACTCCCAATCCTCATCGAAGTTTTCACAGGTAACGAACCGTTCCACACCGATTCAGGCTTCAGAACTGCCGGAGACTCTGGCGAATGGCATGTGGTCAATGTCACCAATTATTATCCCGGGTCACCGGCGAAGGTATCAGTAGACAACAGCTGGGGCTCTTCAAGTGATCATAGCGGAGAACCAGGAAGCAAACCTCTAATGTCAGTTCATGCCCTCTACATGACCATGCGCGAGCCAAATGATCCCGGGCATATTGCTGACCTGCGGATCGAAGTAGAAAACAATCGCAAGAACGGTGTCATTAATGACGACAAGGTGCTTGATCTTCTCACTCTGCAAATGCAAAAAGGCGGCGTGGCAGACTACACTTGCCAGAACCAGCTACAGGAGTGGATGTTTAATCTTAAAAGACGCCTTGAAGAAAACCAAATCACCGATGACCAGTTCAGAAAACTCTCTTCTAGGGTTGCAGACGTGATGCACGACATGCACTGGCTACCATGGCACAGGCAATTTCAGTTGCTAGAAGCCGGGAGGCAAACAGCTCTTATGCCAAGAGAGCAATACATTACGCGACTGGCAGATGCACTGGTGGATATCAAAAAACAACAACAGAAAGCTATCAAAAATGGTGTATTCACTGCCTCAAAAGAGCAACTGTTTGCAAGCGCAATAGAAGAGTACGGCAAGCTGTTCGATGAACTCACACCAGATGGCCGGTCCGAAGTAAGAAGGCTGGTACAGAATCAGCTCAGTTAAGTACAAGCTTAGCTGTCAGCACCCTGCCTGACAACAAGCAGACGCTCAAACTAGATAAAAAGCTGCAGCTAGAACAGCATAGACAGCAAGGAGTTGGACGCCTTCAAGCCAGTTGCTCTCGCCGTCGAGAACGATAAAAGAGAGAATAATTACCGACACTACGACAGCCAATACTTCAACCGGTAAGAAGAAGAGGTTCATCGGCCGCCCGATAGCATGGCTGGCGAACACAAGTACCGGTGCCACAAATAGAGCTATCTGAGCGCCCGATCCAAGAGCGATGTTGATAGCAAGATCCATTCTATTCTTCAACGCCATAAGGATAGCTGTACTGTGCTCAGCTGCATTACCGACAATCGCCACAAGCACAATTCCAATAAACAGCTGTGTCATTCCCATCGCGTGAGCTGTAGCCTCTACAGCCCGGACAAGAATTTCGCTCAACACAACCACTATCACTGTGGCAACAAAAAGAACTGCCGCAGACTTTTTGGCACTCCAACCTGTTACACCCATGGCCTCATCAGTTTCAGCTGATCGAACAACTCCATATAAATGCTTATGAGTTTTCAAACTAAATAGAAGACTCAATAAATAGCTTACAAACAAAATACTTGAAATAGCCAGAGCAAGCCAGTGCTCACTGAAGTGACGCTCCGGCGGCATTGTGAAATGGAAGACTGCCGGCACAACCAGAGAGATAGCTGCTACCGCCAGAAGCGTGGCCGAGGTAGTTGCCGCAGTGCGATTGAAAGTCTGCACCGGATACTTGAGCCCGCCGGCCAGTATGCTTCCGCCCAGGACCAACAGAGTATTGCCAATAATCGATCCAATAATCGAAGCCTTGACAACTTCCTGCAACCCGGCACGCAAGGCGGCAAAGCCGATAATGAGCTCGCAAGCGTTGCCAAAAGTGGCATTAAGAAGAGCACCAGGGGCGTCTCCAATACGCTCTGAAAGATGTTCGGTAGCCTTTCCCATAAGACCTGCCAGCGGAATAATTCCCAGACAGGCGCTAAAAAATGTAATTGCTGCCGGCCATCCCAAATACTGCGAGATGATAGGCACCGGAACAAAAATCAACAAATAGTTCAACAAATTGCTCATTATGTTTCCTGTCCGGTTGCTGCAGACATAGCCAATATATTATGAGCGCTTTTTCGGCTCAACAATTGAGAAGCGATCCCAAGAGATAGAGCCTCACCACCTCATCACTTATAGATCCAACCACTTTACAAGCAGCTTTGTTGCAGCCGCTCCAGGCAAGCGCTGCTTAAGAAAACATAAAAACGCAACCACAAAAATATAGCACCCCAACGCTGTGCAGGCTTGCAGATACAGGGTTCTCGGCCATTTAATAAAGTGTTACTCTTTGGAACAATTCTACACATATTCGCTGCCAAAAAGGTAGCGAGGGAGGGTAACTACATGACGGCGGTTCAGTCTGTTGAAAGACCGACGATGGAGTGTGAAACCCAGCATTTCTTGATGGCTCAGCGCCAGCTCGATGAAATTGCTCAGGAAATGGGGCTGGATCCCGAGCTGCATGAGCGCTTGAGATATCCGAAGAGATCGCTCATCGTAACAATACCGGTCAGAATGGATAACGGCACTGTAAGGTCGTTTACCGGCTACCGTGTACAGCACGATGTAACTCTCGGGCCAGCAAAAGGGGGAATCCGGTTCCATCCAGAGGTTAATCTGGGCGAAGTAGCTGCACTAGCCATGTTGATGACATGGAAGTGTTCATTAATGGGGTTGCCATATGGCGGAGCCAAAGGCGGCATCCGTTGCGAACCCTGGAACTTATCGCTTGGTGAACAAGAAAGGCTGACAAGACGTTACACCTCTGAGATTATCAATCTCATCGGTCCTGACAAGGACATTCCTGCTCCTGATATGTACACCAACGAGCAGACGATGGCCTGGATTATGGACACGTACAGCATCAATGTCGGTCACACAGTACCTTCAGTTGTTACCGGCAAGCCGGTCTCAATTGGCGGCTCCTTCGGTAGAACTGAAGCTACCGGACGCGGCGTCGCTTACTGTGCACGGCGAGCTGTCAGCCATATCGGACTGAAGAAAGAGTCGCCAACAGTTGTAGTGCAGGGATTTGGCAATGTAGGCTCAATCACTGCCCGCCTGCTCCATGACACAGGTTATAAAATCATCGCTGTCTCGGACGTTCATAGCGGGCTTCACAACCCGAAAGGGATCGATATACCAAGACTCCAGGCTTATGTCAGCGAGATGGGCAAAGTTAAAGGATTCCCACATGCAGACGAAATCACCAACGCCGAACTACTAGGATTAGAGTGCGACGTGCTGGTCCCTGCTGCACTGGGCGATCAGATTAACGACCGTACAGTCAACAAGCTCAAATGCAAGATTGTTGTTGAAGGAGCCAATGGACCTACCAGTCCTGACGCTGACATGAAGCTGCATGAAGGCGGCATACTTGTTGTGCCTGATATTCTGGCCAACGCAGGCGGAGTAACCGTCAGCTACTTTGAATGGGTGCAAGGACTCATGCATCTTTTCTGGTCAGAAGAAGAGGTCAACAACAGGTTGGAGCAGATCATGGGCAGAGCCTGCGATCAGGTATTCGAAATGACCGTCAAGACTGGTCTACGACCGCGCATGTCGGCTCTGCGGATAGGAGTCGGACGCTTGGCAGAAGCGAAGCGCCTGCTGGGTCTCTATCCATAGCAGCAGGCACAGCAGCTAGCTGAATTGCCTGCTGCCGTTAACAGCACAACACAAGACGGAGGGCCTCTGCCCTCCGTCTTGCTATCTTCAGAAGCAAATTTGTTGCCGCCAGCGCAGAGGAGAACCACCGAAGCGCTACAGAAGCCCTATAATTAATAGGCTATGTTCCAGTCAAAGAAGCAACAGCAAGCCAACCTGTCTAATATTCGGCTGACAAAACTGCCAGCCAGCCCTGGTTTTGCCGATCTCCAATATGCACTGGTACACTCACAGAAAAACAGCCGCCGTACCATAGAGCTTCCCTGGACTTCTACTGAGACGCACACCCCCTTCATGCTTGCTCTCAGGTCAGATTCGGCAGGTGGAGATCCAAGCTGGACAATGTACGCAGGCGATGGGGAGGATGCAAGAGTGCTCTGGTCATACTCCAGCGGCGACATGCAGCTCATTCTCAACCTGGCTTTAACTGAATCAAGCGGCGGAAAGTTGCAGGACATAACCCAGGCCGGATCGTACATGGCGACAGCCAAACCACAAGATGGCAAAGAAAGCAGTAGCACGACAGGCAATTATCAGCCTGTACAGGGAACTCCAACCACTGAGGTTCTACCGGTACAAACAGAAACCGGCAAGCGAGCCAGATCTATCCTGGAAGGGGATCTAAAGAATATGCAGGTTCCCAACCTGCTCCAGTCGGTAGTATTGAGCCAGATGACCGGACGGCTCTGCGTGCAGAGCGCTCAGGGCACAGCCAACATTTTCTTTGAGGAAGGTGTGCCAGTCCATGCTGAAGTCGGCACCAGTAAAGGCGATCTGTCCATGATTGAGCTGCTGATGTGGTGCGACGGACAGTTTCAGTTTTTCCACGACGAGCACGGTACTGCACGCAGCATCAACAAGCGGCTGGACTCATTGTTGATGGAAGGAATGGCGCTGCTGGACCAAAACAGGTATATCTCAGCCCAGGGGGTGACACCACAATCTTATCTGTTGCGAAAAAACCCGAACCTTTCCGAGGCTCAGTTTGAACAAATGGTGGCACACGGTGCTCCGCTTGATCTGCCTACTCAAAAACGTTTTTACCAAGCAATCGACAACAAGAGCACTCTGTTCGAACTTCTGCGTAGATTACCGCTGGACAAGACCGAGTGGATACCTCTTATGTTCAACATGCTCTCCTGCAGTCTGATTACTGCCACCGAAACTAAGCCTCACGTGGCAAGAGACAACAATACAGAACTCGAACCAATCAAGGTCGACCAGTCAGTAGCCAAAACAGTTATCAAAGCTCTTAAACGAACAGAGACAGAACTGTTTACTTTCCCTGCCATGCTTTACTTTCTGCAGCAAGAGGTCTCCAGGTTCGAAGCTTTTGGCTGGCCATTTTCATTAGTTGTTTTCGAAATGCGCTTCCACCAGATCGGGTCTGAAGATGTGCTCGAACCATTGCCCAGTGGCGCAGTGAGGGAACTTGCCCACCGCATCGCAACTGTGAAACGCCCCACTGATCTAATTGGGCACTACGAGACTTTTGATTATGCATGCATCCTGCCTAACACCAACATTGCTGGCGCCGCCATGTTTACCAACAGACTCTCAGAGGTGCTCCAGAGCGAGCCGGTCTCGATGCTACCGGAAGGTGCACGCATTTCATTAGCTCTAGGCGTTGCATCCATTCCGGAAGACTGTCGTGATCTGGGGCTGATTCTAGCTGCTGCACACGAAGCAAAAAATCATGCAAAAGAAAGAAAAGTTCCAATCATACTTTTTAGAGATCGGCGCCAGGTCTAAGTTCCAGCCACTCATTACAATAGATGAACGGACACTTATTCCCAGATTAAATGTTCTTGACATTGAATATCCCGCTTGGGACAATACTTCTTGAGCTCCGTTGCGAGCTGATTTCTCGCCACTATAGGCGCCGGGTGAATCCCGCTTCTCCATGCCACGCTTGCCAGGTGCGGCATACATATAGAAACCGTCTGCAGCAGACAGTTTCTCTCCGTTGTCAGTTTTATACACCCCGGCCAGGCTATAAAGGCATCTCAACGCATGGAAAGATCCGCAACGGTCAAAAGCGATCCGTTCGACAATACAAGCCTCAAAAGCGTCCAACCACAAGGCGATCTGTTAACCGGCGTCCGCAGTGGGGAAACTACGTGGTCCGACATTTATCGTTCTCTCTCGTCACCGCCAGTAGTGCGACATGCCGAGAAGGGAACAGGCAACGATTCAACAGTGCTCACCTTCCCGCCGCTTAACTATCGGGGACTGGCATCACTGGAGCTTGTCCAGCCGCATGCACAACAAGAGAAGGCAGAGAGAACGCCAAAGAAGGCGCTTAAGCTGCACGAAAATCCACAAGAAGGCAGTGAGGGGCACAAGTTCCCCCTGCTTCCAGTATTGGCTGTCTTCCATTCATCTGATTGCAAGCTAAACACAAGTTATCTCCCTGACGGTACTTTCAAGACAGTACAAACAGCTCCCGACGGAAGCACAAGAACACAGGTCCGCCTGCCTGACGGCAGAAAAGAAGCCAAAGTTGCAGATCGTTACGGTCGCCCAGTTCTTATGGAGCATATGAATACTGATGGCACCTGGACAGTTGCTGAAATGAACTACCCGGACACAGCCGGCAGACCAACTCCGTTTGTTGCCAGCAAAAGAATTACGCGATCAGACGGCACAGTAGCAGAAATTGATTACAGCAGACACGGCAAAGTTGCCAGCCGGCGCGATTATAACGTCTGAGCAAGAACGCAAAGTTTCACTGCGCCGAGCGCCTATATGTATACGATTGCTTGTATAACATCTGCCTGGGCGCGCGAGCATTCTCGCCCAATACTAAAACTGTTGAACGGCCGTAACTGGAACGGCCGTAGCGGCGGCTCGTGAGCCGCCCATCGGGCGCGTCCCGACGCGCCACTACATTTTGTGCTTGGAACGGCCGTAGCTGGAACGGCCGTAGCGGCGGCTCGTGAGCCGCCCATCGGGCGCGTCCCGACGCGCCACTACATTTGGATGACCGCTTGAAAAAAAACAGTCGCCTTTCCTTCAATAAGCACTGGTGCTTACGGTTATCCAGTCGATAAAGCAGCCTGTGTGGCTCTTTCGGCAGTAAGGGATTACTGTAAGGAATGCACCAGTATTGACGAGATTCGATTCGTTCTATTTGACAAACAAAGTCTCAAAGCTTACCAACAGGCTCTGCATCAATTACTCTGACAGACCTTCGGGTACCCAGTTGAACAGTTTGCAGGCCTCTCTAAATTTCACGGTGCCAATACCGACTCGACTATTCTTGCGCCACAGCTTAAGCAACTTGTCTGGGTCTTCCCTATACTTCTCTACAATGCGCTCAAGATATTGCTGCAACTCACCCTCTTGTTCCTGCGTCACACCGACGTCTTTGACCCCAGCAAATGGATCGACTGGACCTGCATGCGACTCTTCCGGTGCTGGATTATCGCCTGTGAGAGGATTGTTCTGCTCTTCTAGCGGGTTGACTATAACCGGTTCTTCCGGTGAAACTACATTTGTTCCTTCAGGCAAGTTGCCACCGGGGGGACTGGTTGCATTGCCAGAGTCTGCTGGGGTGCTCGGCTGGCTGTTGCCACCATTGCCAGTGGCAGGTGGATGCGGAAATGCAAGCTTGAGGCTGGCTAGAGCACTGTTGATGTCTTGAGGTTTGCCTGCGGCAAGAAGGCTAATTGCTTTTTGAAGATTTCGCCTCTGGTTCTGGGCCTCATTTATGAGCTCAGAATGCTTCTGTTCCGCCTCGCGAGCAATCTCTTCTTCGTCAACCCGCAATCCGGTGGACATTCTGGCAACCATAAGCTCATCTTTAATCTCCTCTAGAGACCTCACCGGAAGCGCAGGCGGCTCTAATTGCTTAGCTGCTTCAAAGGACCCCTGACTGTTACCTTCGCGCAGATACTGGAAGAGGTATTTTAGCGGTTCCAGACTATTTGCTTGCGGCATGAGGTTGGAAAACAGCTGCTGTTTAGCCTCGACATATGGTCCTCGCTCCCATCCCCAGCCGCGTCCCGATTCTCGATAGCCGATTGCATCGAAAACTATGTTAAGCCCTACTTTATCCTGTGCGCCAAGGCGCATAAGCTGCTCTCTTAGCGGGTTCTCGATTGCCTGCGGGGCTGTCTGCATTGCAGTCGCCACTCGCTCAAGCAACTTTATACGGTTGACCAAAGTGTCAGTAAACGTTGGCATCGAGCGAACTGGGTTACTTCTTGCCCATTCAGGAGCGATGATCTCCTGGACGTTGTTAGCAGGCAGGCGCCCTCCAGGATGAACAATCATCCATACGTTTCTGTGCTTCAGAAACAACATCAGACAATAAACCCTTTTGAATATCAACCGGCAGAGCCTCAATAGCAGGCTCGGTCAATATCCAGCCATCAGCCAGTTTGTTGCCGGCTGCATCTTTCCAGTTCAAGAAGGATTGATCTGACAACTCTGAGATATGGTCACCAAGAACCTTTATCGTTTCTAACGTAAGTTCCTTCTTCTCTGCCAGCATCTTCTCAGCAGCTTCCCGCCAGCGCAACTGCACCTCAGCCGAACCCCTACCCCTGGAGACATCGCCAGCTATAGCATTTACTGTTTCAAGCACACGCTCGCTATGATGTGATTCAAGTCCCCGCGCCAGAATTTCCACTGAATTAGCTGCTTTCATCCAGCTCTGAAAATCTTCAGCTGAAAGCATATCTGTACGTTCGGCAATCTTGCCTGCTACTTCTGCCCTCTGGTCCGGCGTACCAGTGCTTAATCCTTTGGCTAACTCAGATAAGAGAACCACAAGCGGAATCGGCGGAATTTCCAGCCCTGCGCTAGTTGCATCCGCAGGCTTGGCACCAGAGTCGCCACCAGGGGCAGACGTTGTTCCACCAGCAGGTGCAACAACGTCAGTTGCCACTTGAGGATCAATCTTAAACCCACTGCCATCAGCAAGCACTGTCTCCCATCTACCGTCGGCATAGTGGGTAATTGCGTCGCCATTCTTAAATTCGCAGCGTCTGAACTCACCATCGCGCTCAACTATACTCTTGTATGTCCCATCGTCAGCAGGGTTGTTATTGGCAGTTATCTTGGTACCATCAGGTTCAACTGTTAGTGTCACTGCATTTGCTGGAGTAGCCTGCTTGAGGCGCTCTGCGAGATAGTTATGACGGGCTCCCTCATCCATCGCCTCAAACTGCCCTAACTTTGTGGCACCGTCAGGCAACTGTTTGCGGTTAGCTTCCGTCTTCTGCGCATTCAACTCTGCTTGTTTGGCTTTCTCAAGCCTCTCACCTAATTTCTCGCTATACGTGCTGCCCAGTAACTTATCCAGCCTGGCAACAACTTGGGGATCGTCGCTGTTTTTTGCATATTGTTCGCAAGCTGGTCTGAGTTCAGGGTAGAGGTCAAGAGCTGCCCCTACAGCCGCCTGATGGGCTGCAGCCGTCTGCGAATTGTCAGAACCAAGGAGAGGAAGATTGATGGTCTGCAACTCGAACCAGAGCTGATCAGTTGTTCTCTGTCCAGTCGGCCCATTGTAGACATTCCAGATCATTCCGTCACTTCTTGCCAGACCTAGCTGCACCGCCCGTTTCACTACCGAATGGTCTTTTACTGTGGCAAGGTCATTAGCAGCAGCAATAAAGTCAGCCTGCCCTTTCATCGGATGTGTTCTTAAGAAATTAACGACATCAGCAAACGGAGCATGCTCTTGGGATCTATCACAAAGTATGTTGGAAAGCCGATTCAGCTCGGTCACCACAGGCACCAGATCTGGCAAAGTTGGAAGATCTGCTAGCTTCTGTTTTGCAGGCGCATCGCCTCCTGCAGTAGCGTCGGCACGCTTGCCACCAACCACATTCTCCAGATTGGCACCAGAGCGTCTCGGTGCACCGCCTTGGGTCGATGCCATCGCAAAGTCCTGCGTCCCACTATGAACATTGTCGCCTACAGTGTCATAAGAATGTCCACCATAATCATGCCCATAACCGTACCCATAACCGTGCCCATCCCCATTATGCCCGAAGTCGCCACCACCATGATGCTCGCCACCATGCATTTGCAGCACTGTCGGCCGGGTAGGAGTTTTATCGCCAGCTTGTCTAAACCAGCTAGAAGCAGGTGAAGACTCAAACAATCGTACCGACTCAGCAAAACCAGCCGGCACTCCAGCATAGGCAGGAATAAGCCTTCCTCCGTTGGACAGAGAATCGGCCAAGCTCACTGCCTGATTCCTGAATGCGTTCGTTCCAGTCTTAACATTGTCACCGACACGCCTGAAATAGTTGCCTGCTCGTGAGCGGAAGCCAGGATCACCTTGAATACCACCAATTGACGCGGCAACTGAATCCACTAATCCTTGCTTGGCTGCATGTTCAATAATCTTCGCTAAACTGATCGACTCATTTGTACTCTTTTGCCGCAGGTACTCGCCAACGCCACCAGAAGACATTCCAAATGTCATGCCAGTGTACATTGTAGAAAGAAGCGGACTGCGCTTTATGGCATCTCTAGTAAAGGCATTGCCTCCTAAAAGCCCCAATTCAGCAACGCCAAATACAGCTGCATCAGGGCATGCCCCAAAGCTAGTTGAAAATTGAGCGATCTCTCCCAGGACTAAGCCTGGTATTGTTTTTGGTGACTAAACTAAAACCAATTGGAGAGACCGCATGAAGAAATCATCAAACAAAAAGTCTAAGAATGTCAACC